>JAEZEN010000437.1 GCA_023433185.1 Pseudomonadota bacterium
GGCCGCGGCCCTGCTCGAGGATCTCGAGGCGATCGCGCCGCGCGCCCGCCACCTGCTCGCCCCCGCCGCCATCGCCGCCGAGGCCGCGGTCGCCGGCCTGTTCGCCTGGGTGCTCGAAGCCTGGGGCGGCCTCGACGTGCTGGTCGCCAATGCCGGGATCAAGGTGGTGCACGAGCCCCATGCGGTGATCCTCGCCGACTACGACCGGGTCATGGCGGTCAACCTCCGCGGGGCATTCCTCTGCGCCCAGGCGGCGATCCAGCAGCTCCTCGATTCGGGCCGGCCGGGCGCCATCGTCATGGTCTCGTCGATCCAGGCGCACTTCCCCGTCGAGGAATCGGCGATCGCCTATGTCATGTCGAAGGCCGGCCTCACCGGCATGATCCGGACGCTCGCGCTCCGCTACGCCCGCGACCGGATCCGGGTGAACGGCGTCGGCCCCGGCGCGACGCGCACCCCGATGAACGCCGACTTCGCCCGCGACCCGGCGATCGAGCGCGCCGTGACCCGGATGATCCCGGCCGGGCGCATCGCCGCGCCGGAGGAGATCGCCGCCGCCATCGCCTTCCTCGCCTCGGACGACGCTTCCTACATCCACGGCCAGACCCTCCTGGTCGACGGCGGCATGGGCATCGGGCGGAGCGGCTAGGGCGCGGCATGGCACGGTCCGTGCTTGCCCCGGACCCCGGTGCGACGGTCCCGCGAGCTTGGCAGACGTTGAGATGCCCCTGATCAGCATCGACATCCGGGTGCTCCGGTCCTTCGTCTCGGTGGTGAAGACCGGCAGCATCACCGAGACCGCGCGTCAGCTCGGCCGCACCCAGCCGGCCATCTCCTTCCAGATTCAGAAGCTCGAGGAGGTCACCAACCGCACCCTCTTCCGCCACGAGGGGCGCCGCCAGGTGCTGACCGACGAGGGCGACATGGTGCTCAGCTACGCCAAGTCGATCCTCCGCCTGCATGACGAACTGCTGGCCCGCCTCGCCTCGCCCGACATCGAGGGCCACGTCGTCCTCGGCACGCCCGATCTCTACGCGGCCTTCGTGCTGCCGCGGATTCTCAACCGCTTCCGCAAGGCCTTCCCGCGCGTCCAGGTCGAACTGCGCTGCGCGTTGTCCACCCCGCTGGTCGCCATGGTGCGGCGCGGCGAGGTCGATCTCGCCCTCGTCACGCGCATGGAGGGTTTCGCCGGCGGCAAGGTCGTCGGCGAGGAACAGCTGATCTGGATGACCGGCACCGAGTCCGACGCGCACAATTCGAGCCCGGTCCCTCTCGCCCTCCTCCCGCCCGGCAACATCTATCGCGAGCACGCCATCGAGGGCCTCGAGCGCATGGGCCGGACCTGGCGGATCGCCTGCGTCAGCGAGAGCGTCGCCGGCCTCCAGGCCGCCGTCTTCTCCGGGATGGCGGTGACGGTGCTTGGCCGCAGCACACTGATGCCGGGCATGCGCGAGATCGGCGTCAGCGACTACTTCCCGCCGCTGCCGGCCGTCGACCTGCTGCTTTATCGGGCGGCGGGGCGCAACCTTGCGGCAATCGACGCGCTCTACAACTACCTCGAGAACTATCTCGCGCCGGCCACGCCACGCCACGCCGAGGACGAGGTGGCGCCGGTTGCCCCCCTGTCCGACGCCGCGGAATAGGGCGGCGGCGCCCTACCCTCCCCGAAGCGACGGCCGGCGATCCGCCCACGGCCGGGCCGCCTCGAAGGCCGCCGCGATGCGGATGATGGTCGGCTCGCCGAGCCACGGCGCCACCACCTGGAGGCCGATCGGCAGGCCGTCGCGGTCGAAGCCGCAAGGCACGCTCGCCGCCGGCAGGCCGGAGAGGTTGACCGGCCACGAGAAGGGGGACCAGCCGAGGTGGCGGTCGACGGCCGTGCCGTCCACCGTGTCGACCCCGAGCGTCCCGGCGGCGAAGGCGGTGACCGCCACGGTCGGCGTCACCAGCGCGTCCACCGTGCCGAACAGCGCGAGGAACCGGCCGCGCAGCTGGGCCCGGCGGTGCGTCGCCGCCATGTAGTCCGTGCCGCGGTAGCCCCTGCCCTTCGCCACGACCGCCCGGAACTCGGGCTCGGAAAGCGCCAGCGATGCCGCGTCGCGTTCCATGGCGGCCGTCGCCTGCTCGGTGTAGCCGATCGGCTGGAGCACGGTCTCGAGGATATCGGCGCCGAAGCCGACCGCGACCGGCTGGATCTCCGCGCCCGCATCGGCGAGCGCATCGACCGCCGCGGCGAAGGCCGCCCGGACGTCGGGCGCCACCGGGGCGTGGCCGAAGTCTTCGCTGACCCCGATGCGAAGCCCCGCGAGGCTGCCGGGCGTCGCGTCGAACGTCCGGGCCGGCTGCGGCAGGCTCACCGCGTCGCGCCGGTCGTATCCGGCGATCACCTCGAGCATCAGCGCCACGTCGGCGACCGTCCAGCCGATCGGGCCGGTATGGGCGAGCGAGCCCCAGGACGGCGGGAAGAAGCCCGGCGCGCGCGGCACGAGGCCGAAGGTCGGCTTGATGCCGAACACGCCGCAGAACGACGCCGGGACGCGGATCGAGCCCACCGCGTCGGTGCCGATCGCGAGGGGGCCGCAGCCCGCCGCCACCGCCGCCGCCGCGCCGCCGCTCGATCCGCCGCTCGTCCGCCCGGGATGCCACGGATTGCGGGTGATCCCCGAGACGGGACTGTCGGCGGTGAGCTTGTAGCCGGACTCGCAGGTGGTGGTCTTGCAGGTAAGGACCGCGCCGGCGGCCTTGAGCATCGACACCGCCGCCGAGTCCTCCGCCGGCACGAAGTCGGCGAGCGTCGGCGAGCCGGCATGGGCGGGAACGCCGGCGACGAAGAGCAGGTCCTTGATCGTCACCGGCACGCCGGCGAGGCGCCCCTTCGGCGTACCGGCCGCCCAGTCCGCCGCCGCCCGCGCCGCGTCGGCCCGCGCCGCGTCGTACATGTCGGTGACGACGACGTTGCAGACCGCGTCGGTCGCCTCGAGGGCGGCGATCACGTCCTCGACCACGTCCACCGGGGTGAAGCGCTTCGCGGCGTAGCCGGCGAGGAGCTCGGTCGCAGGCAGCGCGGCCAGATCGAAGCGCCGCGCCGACGGAGGCTCGGCGACCTGCACCTCCGTCATCTCAGGCGGCTCCGGCGAGAGCACTCACCACCGCCCGGCGCGCCATGGCGACGATCAGGTGCGCCCGGTACTCGGCGTCGGCGTGGATGTCGGAGTTGAGGCCGGCCGGATCGACCGAGACCGCCGCGAGCGCATCCGGCGAGAAGTCGGCGGCCAGCGCCTCCTCGACCTCGCGCGAGCGGAAGGCGCTCGGCCCCGCCCCGGTGACGGCGACCGTGACCCCGGCGCCGGTCCGTGCGACCAGCACGCCGACGATGGCGTAGCGTGACGCCGGGTTCCTGAACTTGGCGTAGCCCGCCATGTCCGGGATGGGGAACCGCACGGCGGTTACGATCTCGTCGGAGGCGAGCGCGGTCTGGAACAGGCCGGTGAAGAAGTCGCCGGCCGCGATCTCGCGCCGGTCGGTGACGACCGTCGCGCCGAGGCCGAGCACCGCCGCCGGATAGTCCGCGGCCGGGTCGGCATTGGCGATCGAGCCGCCGATCGTGCCGCGATGGCGGACCTGGGGGTCGCCGATGCCGGCGGCGAGCGCCGCGAGTGCCGGGATCGCCGCCCCGACCTCAGCCGAGGCAGCGACATGGGCGTGGCGCGTCATGGCACCGATGGTGACGGTACCGCCCGCGACGGTGATGCCGGCAAGGCCGTCGATGCCCGAGAGGTCGACCAGCGCCGCGGGCTGGGCGAGCCGCATCTTCATCGTCGGCAGCAGCGTCATGCCGCCGGAGATCGCCCGGGCGTCCTCGCTCGCGGCGAGGAGCGCGACCGCATCCGCGGCCGAGGCGGGCCTGTGATACTCGAAGCTCTTCATCGTTCGCTCCTACTCGGCCGCCCGAAGCTGGTTCGTGTTGTTGTTGATGATCCGCCAGATGCGGTTGGGCGTCGCCGGCATGTCGACGTGGGTCACGCCGAGATGGGCGAGCGCGTCGACCACGGCGTTGATCACCGTCGCCGGCGAGCCGATGGTGCCGACCTCGCCGCAGCCCTTCACGCCGAAGCTGGTGTGGGTGCAGAGCGTCGAGAGCGTGTGGATGTCCATCTTCGGCATGTTGTCGGCGCGCGGCATGGCGTAGTCCATGAACGAGCCCGACAGCATCTGGCCGCTCTGCTCGTCGTAGACGCAGTTCTCGTAGAGCGCCTGGCCCACCCCCTGTGCGATGCCGCCGTGGAGCTGGCCGTGGACGATGATCGGGTTGATCACCGTGCCGATGTCGTCGACCGCGGTGTAGGAGACCAGCTCGACCACCCCGGTGTCGGGATCGATCTCGACCTCGGCGATGTGGGCGCCGCCGGGATAGGTAAAGTTGACCGGATCGTAGAAGGCCTGCTCCTCCATGCCCGGCTCGAGGGTGTCGATGGGGAAGTCGACGAGGCCGTAGGCGGCGCCGACCACCTCGCCGAACGACTTCCGTCGGTCGGTGCCGGCGACAGCGAAGTTGCCCTTCTCGAAGACGATGTCGCCGGCGCTCGCCTCGAGCATGTGGGCGGCGATCTTCTTGCCCTTGTCGATGACCTTGTCGGTCGCCTTGGCGAGCGCCGTGCCGCCCACCGCGAGCGAGCGCGAACCGTAGGTGCCGAGGCCGAACTGGACCTTGTCGGTGTCGCCGAACACGATCTCGATCCTGTCGGCCGGCACGCTGAGCATCTCCGACACGATCTGGGCGAAGGTCGTCTCGTGTCCCTGGCCGTGGCTGTGGGTGCCGATCAGCACCGTCACGTCGCCGGTGGCGTGGACCCGCACCGTCGCGCTCTCGAAGATGCCGGCGCGCGCCCCGAGCGACTGGACGATGCGCGACGGCGCCAGGCCGCAGGCCTCGACATAGGTGCAGAGGCCGATGCCGCGGAGCCTGCCGCGCGCCGCCGATTCCGCCTTCCGCGCCGCGAAGCCGTCCCACTTGCCGACCTCGAGCGCCTTGGCGAGGCAGGCCTTCGGGTCGCCGCTGTCGTAGTTGACGATGACCGGGGTCTGGTAGGGGTACTGCGCGGCATCGATCATGTTCATCCGCCGGATTTCGGCGCGGTCGATGCCCATCTCGGCGGCGGCGACATCGACCAGGCGCTCGAGCAGGAACGTCGCCTCGGGACGCCCGGCGCCGCGGTAGGCGTCGACCGGAATGGTGTTGGTGAAGACGCCCTTCACCGCGCAATGGATCGCCGGCGTCGTGTAGACCCCCGCGAGCAGCAGCCCGTAGAGGTTGGTGGGGATGTTCGGTCCGAAGGTCGAGAGGTAGCCGCCCATGTTGGCGATGGTGCGGACCTTGAGGCCGAGAAACCGGCCGTCCGCATCGAGCGCCAGTTCGGCGTCGCTGATGTGGTCGCGGCCATGGGCGTCGGAGATGAAGCCCTCGCTGCGCTCGTTGACCCACTTCACCGGCCGGCCGACCTTGCCGGCGGCCCAGGTGAGGAGCACCTCCTCGGCATAGAGGAACTGCTTGACGCCGAAGCCGCCGCCGACGTCGGGCGCCACGACGCGCAGCTTGTGCTGCGGGATCTTCAGGACGAAGTTGCCCAGCAGCAGCTTGACGACATGGGGGAACTGGCTGGTCGTCCACAGCGTGTAGTGGTCGCGGCCCGCGTCGTAGTCGGCGACCGCGGCGCGTGGCTCCATCGGGTTGCCGACGAGGCGGTTGTTGACGAGGCTGATGCGGGCGATGTGGGCGGCTTCCTTGAAGGCCGCCTCGGTCGTCGCCGCGTCGCCGCACTCCCAGTCGAAGCAGGTATTGTCGGGGATGTCGTCGAAGATCGCCGGCGCGCCGGGCCGGATGGCGTCCAGCATCGACACCACCGCGGGCAGGATCGCGTAGTCGACCTCGATCGCCTCGGTCGCGGCCCGCGCCTCCTCGAGCGTCTCCGCGACGACGAGAGCGACGGCGTCGCCGACGCAGCGCACCTTGCCCAGCGCAAGCGCCGAACGCGGCGGCTCCTTCATCGGCGTGCCATCGGCATTGTTGACACCCCAGGCGCAGGGCACGCCGCCGACGCCATCGGCGGCGAGGTCCTCGCCGGTGAAGATCGCCACCACGCCCGGCATGGCGAGCGCCGCCGCGCTGTCGATCGCGGCGATCGCGGCATGGGCATGATGCGAGCGGAGGAACACGCCATGGGCCATGTTCCGGAGCTTGAGGTCGGCGACGTAGTTGCCTTTGCCGGTGAGGAAGCGCTTGTCTTCCTTGCGCAGGATCGAGGCGCCGATTCCGGTTCCGTCAGCCATGGTTCACTCTCCCGCGCCGGCATGCATGGCGGCGGTGCCGTCGAGCACCGCGGCGACGATGTTCTGGTAGCCCGTGCACCGGCAGATGTTGCCCTCGAGCCAGTGCCGCACCTCGCTTTCGCTCGGCGCCGGATTGCGCTGCGCGAAGTCGACCGCGCTCATCACCATGCCCGGCGTGCAGAAGCCGCACTGGAGGCCGTGATTCCTGTGGAAGGCCTCCTGCATGGGATGGAAGGCCGGCTTGCCGGGCGCCGTGGCGGCCAGCCCCTCGATGGTGGTGACCGTCGCACCGTCGGCGGCGACGGCCAGCATGGTGCAGCTCTTCACCGAGACACCGTCGACATGGACGACGCAGGCGCCGCACTGCGAGGTGTCGCAGCCGACATGGGTCCCGGTGAGCTCGAGCGTCTCCCGGAGGAAGTCGGAAAGGAGCTGGGCGGGCTCCACGTCCATCCTCACCGCCCGTCCGTTGACTACCATGCTCAGGTTCATGTCGCTGCTCCAGATGCCATTGCTTCCGCCCGTCCGCCCGTGGGTTCGCTCAGGCCAGCATTCTTGCCTTCTCGGCGTGCCAGCCGGCCATGACGACATCGCCGATGGCGAAGGGATCGGTGTAGAAGATGCGGTCGGGGACATAGGCGACGAGTTCATCGCCGCCGATGTCGTCGAGCAGCACCTTGACGAAGTTGCCCTGGTACTCGACGGCCCGGACCCGCGTGGCGACCGCGGCGCGGCCGGCGCCATGATGGCCCTCGGGCCGGAAGAGCTCGACATCGTCGCGACGCACCGCGAAATCGATTTCGGCGCCGGGCGCGAGACCGCGGCGGGCGCCGCCGGGGACGGCGACGTTGCGCATCTCGGGCGAGACGACGATCGCCCGGTCGCCCTCGACCTTCTCGACCCTGCCGCGCAGCACGTTCTGGCCGCCGAGGAACTCGGCGACGTAGCGGTCCTGCGGCTGGTCGTAGACGTCCCGCGCGGGGCCGGCCTGCTTGATCCGGCCCTTCTCCATCACCACCACCATATCGGCGATGGCGATCGCCTCCAGCTGGGTGTGGGTGACGTGAATGAAGGTGATGCCGAGTTCGCGCTGCATCCGCGACAGTTCCTGCCGCATCTGCACGCGCAGCTGCTCGTCGAGCGCCGACAGGGGCTCGTCGAGGAGGAGCACCTTCGGGCCGGTGATCGCAGCGCGGGCGAGGGCCACGCGCTGCTGCTGGCCGCCCGAAAGCTGGCCCGGCAGGCGGTCGGCGAGCTCGGTGAGCCGCACCTTCTCGATCATCTCGTCTGCCGCCTTCCGGCGCTCCGCCGACCCCATGCCGCGCACCCGGAGCGCGAAGGCGATGTTGTCGCGGACGCTGAGATGCGGGAACAGGGCGTAGGACTGGAACATCATCGCCGTCCGCCGCTCGGCCGGCGTCAGGCCGACGACGTTCTCGCCGCCGATCATGATCTCGCCGTCGCTCGGGTCCTCGTGGCCGGCGATCATCCTGAGGATCGTCGTCTTGCCGCAACCCGAGGGGCCGAGGAAGCAGACATAGGCACCGTCGGGAATCTTGAGGTTGACGCCGTCCACGGCGCGGACGGCGCTGCCATCGTAGGTCTTCACCACCCCGGCGAGCTCGATGCTTCCGTTCGTGACGGCCATTTCCGGGCTCCTCAATCGTGGGCCACGCGCGCGGCGCGGCGCTTCTGGATCAGGGCGATGGCGCCGAGACAGGCGCCGATGATGACGAAGGAAATGATCGTCGTGACGGTGCCGAGCGAGTAGAGCGAGGGCGAGGTCACGTTGAGCGTCATCGACCAGATTTCGAGCGGCAGGGTGTTGAGCGAGCCGGCGGTCTGGAGCGTGCAGGCGAACTCGTCGTAGGACAGCGTGAAGCCGAACAGGGCGACCGCGATCAGCCCCGGCGCGAGAATCGGGACGATGACGAGGCGCACCGTCTGCATCGGCGTCGCACCGAGGTCGCGGGCCGCCTCCTCCCAGGCGTTCTGGAAGCGCGACATCACCGCGAACATCACCAGCACGCCGAAAGGCAGCGTCCACGAGAGCTGGGCACCGAGGGCGGAGGTGTACCAGGACGGCTCGACGCCGAGCCAGTTCCAGATGAGGCCGACGCCGATGCCGAGCACCAGGCCGGGCGCCACCAGGCTGCCGATCATCAGATAGAAGACCACCGTGTCGCCGGCGAAGCGCTTGCGAAAGGCGAGGCCGGACATGAAGGAGATCACCACGGTCAGCACCGTGACCAGCACCGCGAGCCGGATCGAGCGGTCGAAGGAGCCCTTCACGTCACCGGTGCGGACCTGGGTGAAGAGCTCGGTGAACCAGTGCAGCGAGAAGCCCTTCATGGGGAAGACGAGGCCGCCCCGCACATCCTGGAACGACAGGATGTAGATGCAGATCATCGGGCTGTAGAGCGCGATCACGTAGAAGGTGAACAGCGCCGCGAGCACGTAAAAGCTCCAGCTCCGGCCGCCGCGCCGGCGGCGGCGGGTCGTGGCGCCGCGCACCACCTCGCCGGCGATGGCGTTGTCGCTCGCGCTCACCGGGACAGCTCCTTGCGGACGTCGACCGTACGGAGGATGGCGACCACCATCAGGAAGACGATGCCGGTGAGGAGGATCGCGCTCGCCGCGGCGGAGGGATACTGGAGGACGCCGATGTCCTCGTAGAAGGCGCCGACCACCGACGCCGTGCCGCCGCCCGACATCACCTTCACCACGAAGAAGTCGCCCATCACGATCGAGACGACGAAGATCGAGCCGAGCGCGATGCCGGACTTGCACATCGGCAGGACGATCAGTCGCACCACGTCGAACTTCGAGGCACCGGCGTCGACCGCGGCCTCGACCAGGCGCTTGTCGATGCGGGCCATCGAATTGAAGATCGGCACGACCATGAAGATCGTGAGCTGGTGGACATAGGCGATCACCACCGCGAGGCTCGAGAACAGGAGGATCTCCAGCGGCTCGTCGATGAGGCCGGCGGCGATCAGCGCGCTGTTGATCAACCCCTCCTTTCCCAGGAGCGGGATCCACGAGATCATGCGGATGATGTTCGACGTCCAGAAGGGCACCGTGCAGAGCAGGAACAGCCCCAGCGCCAGAAGCTGGTTGCGGACGTGGAAGACCAGGAAATAGGCGACCCAGAAACCGAGAAGCAGCGAAAAGACCCAGGTGAAGAAGGTGAACTTGAGGGTCGACCAGTAGAGGTTGAAGGTCAGGTCGGAGGCGAACAGCGTCGTGTAGTTCTCCCAGGTGAAGGCCGGGATGATGCCACCGAACCCGTCGCTCTCCACGAAGCTCGTGACCGCCACGCCGATGATCGGCAGGACGAAGAACGGAATGAGGATGAGCACCAGCGGCAGGATGAGTGCCCACCCGGTGATGTTGCGCTTCAGTCTCGCCGACAGTGCCACGGCCCGGCTCGCATCTTGACCTCGGGAGTTTGCGGAGGGTCGGGGACAGCCAGGCCGGCCATCCCCCGCGTTCGTGCGGTCAGGCGACCTTGAAGTCGTTCCAGCGCTTGTTCATGTAGGCCGCCTCGTCCATCAGCGTGTTCCAGCACGAGATGTTGGTGACGCGCTCGATGAACGAGCCGCCGTCGCGGACGGCGCCGGCGGGCTCCATGGGCACGCCGTAGGGGTCGGTGATCGGCTCCGGCGCGGGCTTGCCGAGGTACCAAAAGTCCCACTCGGTCGGCGTCATGAACTTCTGCGCCGTCGACGGCACCGGGCTGTAGTAGCCATAGCGGGAGACGAAGGCGCCCTGCCAGCCGGTGTAGTACCAGTTGATGTACTCGTAGGCGGCCTCGAGCTTCTTGCCCTCGAGATGGCGCATCAGGCCGAGGCCGTTGCACCAGCCGCGATAGCCTTCCTTGTCGCCCTGCTTGTTGACCGGCGCATAGGTACAGGGAATCTCCTTGACGCGCACCGCGGCAACCGCCGGCGACCACATAGACTGGATGACCACCTCGCCCGCCGCCATCAGCTGCACCGACTGGTCGAACGTGGTCCAGGTGGCGCGGAACTGACCGTCCTTCTTCAGCTCGATCAGCTTGTTGATCGTGAAGTCGATCTCCTCCTTGGTCATGTTGCCCTTGTTGCCGTACTTGATCAGGTCGGCGCTCTCGAAGCAGAGCGCGGCGTCCATGATGCCGATGGCGGGC
>JAEZEN010000403.1 GCA_023433185.1 Pseudomonadota bacterium
GGGTCGGCGAGGTGGACCATGACGGGCCGGCCGTGGCGTGGCGGCGCGTCGAGGAGGGCGGCGCCATCGCCGTAGACCGCGGCGCAGGCCACCACCCCGGCCTGGACGGCGTCGAGCGCGGGATGGACGCCGTCGTCGAAGCCGATGGCGCCGATCTGGCCCCTGGTCACGTCCCGGGTGTTGAGCGCCTTCGCCGCCGCGGCGCAGTCGTCGTCGACGGCGAGCGTGACGTAGCCCTCCTCGGCATAGAGGTCGGCAAGCGCGGTGAAGTCCCTGGCCCGGCCGGCGCCGGCGAAAAGGATCAGCCCCGGGCCGGCACCGCTCTCGGGGACGGCGAGGTAGCCACGTCCCGCCCCGACCTCGATCCAACCCGGTGCCGTCATCGTCGCCTCTTCGCGCCGGGCGTCCCGCAACCCTCGCGCGCTTTCCCCTCCGCGCCCGGGCAGGGAAAGGCAGGCGAGGCCGCCCCGGAATTACTTTACCCTTAAAAGAATGGACCGGGCCGGAGCGTCTGTCAAAGCGGAAGCGAGGCCGTCCCGACTTGCCGGCAAAGTTGAAGCTTGAAGTCTCTTGGTCCTGTGAAACAATTCCGGCGGACGCGTCGTCTCGACACGAGCGATCGGCCTTCCGGGGAACCTGCCGACCAAGCGGACGGCGGCCACCCCGCGCCGCGAGGGAAACGAGACCAGGAAAGCCCGATCCCCGGCCCGGCAGGGCGCGGGAACGATGCTGCGCGTCCGCTCCGGCCGAACCACTTCAAGCTTGAAGTTTCTGGGGCCGCCTGAGACAGTTGCCGCTGTTCAGGAAGCCGCCCAGGGAGACGACACCATGTCCGCCGATCTCTTGATGCAATTCGCGAGTGCCATCGCCGATGGCAAGGTCAAGGTGATCGACCTGACGCAGACGCTGCGGCCCTCGACCCCGGTGATCCAGCTGCCGCCGCCCTTCGCGCCGTCCGATCCGTTCTCGATCAGCGTCATCTCGAACTACGACGAGCGCGGCCCGGCCTGGTACTGGAACAACCTCAAGCTCGGCGAGCACACCGGCACGCATTTCGACGCGCCGATCCACTGGGTGAGCGGCAAGGATTATTCCGACGGCGCCACGGACACGATCCCGGTGCAGCGCTTCATCGCCCCGGCGGTGGTGATCGACTGCTCGAAGGAGGCCGCGACGGACGAGAAGTTCCTCTGCGAGCCGTCGCACATCGAGGCGTTCGAGGCGCAGCATGGCCGCATCCCCGAGGGCGCCTGGGTGCTGATGCGCACCGACTGGTCGAAGCGCGACGACCCGGCCCGCTTTCTGAACATGAAGGAGGATGGCCCGCATGTCCCCGGCCCGAGCGCGGCCTGCGTGAAGCTCCTGGTCGAGGAGCGGAACGTCAATGGCTGGGGCGTCGAGGCGGTCGGCACCGATGCCGGCCAGGCCTTCGCCTTCGAGCCGGCCTTCCCGGCGCATCACCTGATGCACGGCGCCAACAAGTTCGGGCTCGCGAGCCTCGCCAATCTCGACCAGCTGCCGCCGACCGGGGGGATCCTCATCACCACGCCGCTCAAGATCGAGAAGGGGTCGGGCAGCCCGATCCGGGCGCTGGCGCTGGTCGCGGCCTGAGGCGACGTGCAAAGGGCAGGCGCGGCGCCTGCCCTTTCGGATGCTGCGGTCGGGCCGGGGCCCAGCCGCCGTTCAGGTCACCGCGATCAGCACGTTGCCGCCGTCGACCTTGACCTTGTAGGTCTTGAGGTTGACGCAGACCGGCGCGCCCTTGGCCTGGCCGGTGCGGTAGTCGAAGCGGCCATTGTGCTTGGGGCACTCGATGATGTCGTCGAGCACGAGGCCGTCCGACAGGTAGGCGTGCTCGTGGGTGCAGATGCCGTCGGTGGCATAGTACTCGTCGTCGGGCGAGCGGTAGATGGCATAGACGTGGCCGCCATGGTCGAAGCGGATCACGTCCTCCGGCTCGATGTCGTCGGTGGCACAGGCGACGACCCAGTTCTCATTCATTCGCTTGGTCTTCCCGTGGCTGTTGTGGTGCGAGAGCGTCGGTGTCAGTAGACGACGACGCTGCGGATCGACTCACCCTTGTGCATGAGGTCGAAGCCCTGGTTGATCTCCGGCAGCGGCAGGATGTGGGTGATCATCGGATCGATCTCGATCTTCTTGTCCATGTACCAGTCGACGATCTTCGGCACGTCGGTCCGGCCGCGGGCACCGCCGAAGGCCGTCCCCTTCCAGACGCGGCCGGTGACGAGCTGGAACGGACGGGTAGAGATTTCCGCCCCGGCCGGCGCGACGCCGATGATCACCGACACGCCCCAGCCGCGGTGGCAGGATTCGAGGGCCTGGCGCATGACATTGACGTTGCCGGTGCAGTCGAAGGTGTAGTCGGCGCCGCCGATCTGGTCGGCGCCCTTCTTGGTCATGTCGACGAGCAGCGGCACGAGGTCCTTGCCGGCTTCCCCGGCATTGACGAAATGGGTCATGCCGAAGCGCTCGCCCCATTCCTTGCGGTCCGGATTGAGGTCGACGCCGATGATCATGTCGGCGCCGGCGAGGCGCAGCCCCTGGATGACATTGAGGCCGATGCCGCCGAGGCCGAACACGATGGCCTTCGACCCGGGCTCGACCTTCGCCGTGTTGAGCACGGCGCCGACGCCGGTGGTCACGCCGCAGCCGATGTAGCAGATCTTGTCGAAGGGCGCGTCCTCGCGGACCTTGGCGACGGCGATCTCCGGCAGCACCGTGAAATTCGCGAAGGTCGAGCAGCCCATGTAGTGGTGGATGGGCTTGCCCTGGAAGGAGAAGCGGGAGGTGCCGTCCGGCATCAGGCCCTGGCCCTGCGTCGCGCGGATCGCCGTGCAGAGGTTGGTCTTCCGCGACAGGCAGGACGGGCACTGCCGGCACTCGGGCGTGTAGAGCGGGATCACGTGGTCGCCCGGCTTGACCGAGGTGACGCCCGGCCCGACCTCCACGATGACGCCGGCGCCTTCGTGGCCGAGGATCGCCGGGAACAGCCCCTCCGGGTCGGCGCCCGAGAGCGTGAACTCGTCGGTGTGGCAGATACCCGTCGCCTTGATCTCGACCAGCACCTCGAAGGCCTTCGGCCCCTCGAGCTGCACGGTCTCGATCTGGAGCGGCTTTCCGGCCTCGAAGGCCACTGCGGCGCGCACGTCCATGTTCGTCGGTCTCCCTGTCGGCATTCCAGACTGTCGGGACGCCGTGCCACAGGCCGCCGGAGCGCGCAAGGCCGCGCGTCGCGGTGGCCTGATGGAAGTCCCTCAGCGGGCCATGGTGAAGCCCCTCGACGCGTGGGACGGGCACGGCCGGTCGCAGAACGGCTTCACCAGGACTCCCGGGAATTCCAGAGCCATTCGGCGCAATTCCGGCCCCTGCTTGAACCGCCGCCGTCCAAGCGCCATATCAGTCCGGTCGGATGCCGCCGAAGGGTCCGTCGATCAGGTCGCTTCCGTGAAGGACCCGCTGCCGATGACCCGTATCACACCGTTCTCCAGCCATCTTCTCCTCGGCTTCGATCAACTGGAACAGGCCGTCGATCGCCTGTCCAAGGGTTCCGGCGACGGTTACCCGCCCTACAATGTGGAGAAGATCAAGGCACCCGAGGGCACGGAAGTCCTCAGGATCACGCTCGCGGTCGCCGGCTTCGGCGAAGACGACCTCGAGATCACGATCGAGGAGAACGAACTGGTGATCCGGGGACGACAGGCGGAATCGGGGGAACCGCGCGTGTTCCTCCATCGCGGCATCGCCACGCGGCACTTTCAGCGTACCTTCGTCCTCGCCGAAGGGATCGAGGTGCTCTCGGCCAGACTTGAGGAGGGGCTTTTGTCGATCGACCTGACGCGACCGCCCGTCGAGCGGGCCGTACGCAGGGTCGTGATCAACCGGCGCGTCTCAGGGGCCGCGCCGCGGAAGGAGTGACGAGTCATGGAAAGCAATGAGAAGCAGGTGATGCCGCGCGACCATTTCGCCGATCTCGGCGGGGGCAAGATCGCCTATATCCGCGCGATGAACGGTGCCGAGGCCAAGGGCATGTTCCCCGGCCTTCCCGAGATCGAGCCCGACCTCCAGCTCTGGGCGCTGCTCGCCGCCGACGGTACACCGATCATGGTATCCGACAGCCGCGAGGCGGCGGTCATGAACGCCCACGAGAACGATCTCGAGACGGTGAGCATCCACTGAATGCCCTGCGGGCGGTGGTGCGGTTTCAGTCCGCACCGCCGCCGCCTTCCCCGAGCTCGAGCCGGACGATGCGGATGCCGGTATCGCCCGGATCGTCGGTGATCTCGAACCCCAGTTCCTCGCACATCTTCAGCATCGCCGTGTTCTCGCGAAGCACCTGGCCCTCGATCGCGCGAAGGCCCTCGGCCCGGGCGTAGTCGAGCCCCAGCGACATGAGCATCCAGCCGAGCCCCCGGCCCTTGAGGTCGGAGCGGACGATCACGGCGTATTCCGCCCGGTCGTGATTGGCGTCGGCATGGAGGCGGATGCTGCCCAGCATCTCGCCCGTCGCCGCATCGATCGCCAGGAAGGCGATGGCGCGGGCGTAGTCGAGCTGTGTCAGTCGGGCGATGAAGACGTGGCTCATCACCTTGACGGGGGCGAAGAACCGGAGGCGGAGATCCTCCGGGCTCACCCGCGCGAAGAAGGCGCGGAGGAGGTCCTCGTCCTCGGGACGGATCGGGCGGATGAACACCTCCCGTCCGTCCGGCAGCGCCGCCCGCCGTTCCCACTCGCTCGGATAGGGACGGATGGCGAAGCGGGGATGGCCCCGGCCGCGGGCCTTCGGCCCGTCCGCTGACACCGCGATCCGCATGTCGAGGGCGAGCACGCCGGCTTCGTCGGCAAGCAGCGGGTTGATGTCGAGCTCGCGGAGCTCCGGGATGTCGGCGGCAAGCTGGGCCAGCCGCACCAGCACCAGCGCGACCGCGTCCGTCCGCGCGGCCGGCACGTTCCGGTAGGCCGCGAGGAGGCGAGCGATGCGCGTGCGGCCGATCAGGTCGCGGGCCAGCGCGAGATCGAGCGGCGGCAGGGCGATCGCCTTGTCGTCGATGACCTCGACCCCGACCCCGCCATGGCCGAAGACGACGACCGGGCCGAAAGTGCGATCATCGGCAATGCCGACGAGCAGCTCGCGGGCCTTCGGCCGCACGATCATCGGCTGGACAATGACGCCGGCGATGTGCGCCTCCGGACGGGCCTCCCGGGCGCTCGCCATCACCGTCCCGGCGGCGGCGCGGACGGCCGCGCCATCGATCAGGCCGAGCTTCACGCCGCCCACGTCCGACTTGTGGACGATGTCGTGGGACAGGATCTTCACCGCGACCGCATGGCCCTCGGCCAGCCACGGAGCGGCCCGGTCGGCGGCCTCCTGCGGGCTTGCGGCGAAGGCGACCGGAACGGACGGGATGCCGTAGGCGTCGGCGACCCTGCCGACCTCGATGGGGTCGAGCCAGGTGCGTCCCTCGACAAGGGCCCGCGCCACCGCGCTCCTCGCCGCCGCGCCGTCGGGTGAGAAGTCCGCGGGCAGCGACGGCGGCGTCTCCATCAGCGCCTCGCGCGCCTCGCGGTAGCGGACCAGGTGCATGAAGCCGCGGACGGCCTCGGTCTCGGTGTCATAGTGCGGCACGCCGGCACCGTTGAAGATCGCAGCGACACGCCGCCCCGTGCCGACCCAGTTGGCGAGCACCGGCTTCGCTTCGGCGCTCCGCCCCTTCTCGGCCGCGGCAAGGCCGGCGACGATACGGGCGGACTCGGTGGCCGACGCGAGCGCCGTCTCCGTGTTCATGACCAGCACCGCATCGTTCTCGGGGTCGGCGAGGAGCGCGGCGAGCGCCGCGCCGTAGCGGGCCGGATCGGCGTCGCCGATGATGTCGACCGGGTTGGCATGCGACCAGGTGGGGGGCAGAACCGAGTCGAGCCGCGCCATGGTGTCGGCCGAGACCGCCGCCGGGACCCCGCCGAAGTCGATCAGCCGGTCGATCGCGAGCACACCGACCCCGCCGCCATTGGTTAGGATCGCGAGCCGCTTGCCGCGCACTCCCCGGATGCGGCCGAGCGTCTCGGCGGCCTCGAACAATTCCCCGAGGTCGAGCACGCGGAGGAGGCCGGCGCGCCGGAACGCGGCGTCGTAGACCTCGTCCGAGCCGGCGAGCGCCCCGGTATGGGTTGCCGCCGCCTGGGCCGCCTGGGCGTGGCGGCCGGCCTTGATCACCACCACCGGCTTGGTACGCGCCGCCGCACGGGCCGCCGACATGAACTTTCGCGCATCCCGGATAGACTCGACATAGAGCAGGATCGCGCGCGTGGCGGCGTCGAGGGCGAGGAAATCGAGGAGATCGCCGAAGTCGACGTCGAGCTGGTCGCCGATCGAGGCGATGGCCGAGAAGCCGATGGCCCGCTCCGATGCCCATTCGATCATCCCCGCGGCGATCGCTCCGGACTGGGAGACCAGCGCCAGGTCGCCCGGCGGCGGCATGCGGGCGGCGAAGGTGGCGTTGAACCCGGCGCGCGGCGCCATCACCCCGAGGCAGTTGGGCCCGACGATGCGCAGGC
>JAEZEN010000410.1 GCA_023433185.1 Pseudomonadota bacterium
CTGATACACGACCGGAACGGCAGCGATCCCGGCAAGGCCAAGGTCTTCGCCAAGGTCGAGGTCGGCCTCGACCTCGACCACGGCGTCTTCATCGTGATCTGAGGCGGTTGGGCAGGATCGAGGTCGCCGGGTTGCGCTTCACGAAGCTCATCCGGAGCAGGCAGATCGCGTCGAGCTTGAAGGCCATGGCGCAGACCCGCAGGTAGCGGAGGTGCTCGGTGACGGCGTCCTCGCCGACCATCGCCACGGCCTGCTCGCGGCATGCCATGAGGTTGCGCTCCCAGGCGACCAGCGTGCGGGCATAGTGCTCGCGGTCGTTGCGGAGCGCGACCAGCTCGAACGCCGGATCGGCGGCGGCGATCGGCTCGTGGATCAGCGGCAGTTCGCTCTCGCGGAAGATGCGCTCTGCGATGAACGGCGGCAGCGTGATGCCCGAGGCCGAGTAGGCGATGGTCTGGAGCGACAGCCGGCCGCCCTGGACCAGCGCCCGGTCGCAGAACGCGAAGAATTCCCGATAGGCGTCGAGCTTGGCCTCCGGCGAAAGCCCGGGCCGCGCGAAGTGCTCGAAGGCGCCGACCGAGATGATCGCGTCATAGGGCGCCTCCGGCACATGGTCGCGCCAGCTCTCCTCGCGGATCTGCACGCCGGGCGGCACATGGGCGCGCCCCCATTCGGCCTGCGAGGCGCTGAGGGTGAGGCCGACGGCGCTCTCCACCCCGGCGTGGCCGACGAGCCGCCGGAGCATCGCCCCCCAGCCGCAGCCGACGTCGAGGACGCGTCTCTTGCCGGCCGCGCCCGCCGCGGCGATGTGATGGTCGAGCTTGCGCGTCTGCGCGGCGTCGAGGTCGTCGTCGCCCTCGAACAGGGCCGCGGAATAGATGCGCTCCGACCCGAGCCAGAGGCCGAAGAAATCGTCGCTGAGATCGTAGTGATGCTGGATCGCCGCGGCAGTGGCGCCGATGCTCTCAGCCTCTTGCACTCCGGTCATGATGCTCCCTTTCCGTCCCGCCGACACTGGCACACACCGCGCATTTCAGGAAGGCGGATCGGTCAGTCCGCCGCACGCAGCCGGCGCGCGCGACGGAGCACATGGGCGGCAAGCGCGGCATGGAGGACCACCGCGGCGCCGAGGCCGACGGCATGCTGCACGATGGTGACGCCGGGCGTCCCCGAGACCGCGACGAGACCCCAGATCGACAGCGGCAGGAACAGAAGGACCGCGGTGACCAGGCCCGGATTGTAGGCGCGCTTCGCCACCGCGGCGACGATGTGGACGACGGCGTTGACCAGCATCAGGTAGATCGCGATCAGCCCCCATCCGATGGCGACGAAGCGGGCAAGATAGATCGACAGGAGGTCGACGCCCCAGACCAGCGGGACATTGACGACCACCACGGCCAGCGTCGTCAGGGCATCGGGAACGCCGGCGACGCTGCGGTTGATGTAGCGGCGGAAGCGGTCGCCGGCATGCTCCTCGACCTGGTGCAGCATGTAGGTGGGGAGCTGGAGATAGACCGCGACCATGGCCCAGCTCCACTGCCCGCCCAAGAGCGGCAGCACCGCGAGGAGGAAGAGGCCGGCGACGAGCCCGGCATACATCCAGTTCCTGTAGAACCACAGTTTCGCGGCGATCGCGACGAGGCGCAGCATCCTGCGCTACTCGTCCATCTGGTCATCGCCGGCTTCCCGGATGTCGTCCCTCCCGGCGGCGGTGAAGAACGGCGAACCCTCGTAGGTGGGCGCGACCGGGGTGATCAGCACCTGCTCCGGCATCCGGGCGAGCGGCGACGCGCCATCGCCGGAATAGGCCGTGGCGCTCATCATCACATCGTAGCGCGGCTGCCCTGGAATGGCGGCATAGCGGGTGCCGTCATAGGGCGGGCGGGCCGGCGGCGTGATGTTGAGGCGCGGCTTGCAGTACTTGTAGGTGCCCTTCTCGCCGTGGCGGGCCAGATCGACGTGGAAATGGTCGGCATGGTAGGCGGCGCCCGGTCCGAGCGTGGTATTGAAGGTGGCGCAGGCGCTGGCGAAGATCTCGCGAAGGAACTCGCGCTCGTCGGGCTGGCCGTTCCACCCCGCCTTGACGGTGACGACCCGGCCGGTGGCGAGGACGAAGCCGGAAATGTCGAGCGCGTTGCCGAAGGCATGCTCGGACAGCTCGGCGCCGCGCTTGCTGTTGCGGGTTCGGCAGCTATAGGCGGACATCTGCCTGATCTCGACGATCGGCATGCCGAAATAGGCGAACGAGGCTGGCTGCACCGAGTTGCGCATCCAGTATTCGAGCGCGGTGGTGACCGGGCAGCCGAGCGTCGCGTCGGGGCCGATGCCGATGGTCCCCTCCTGGAGCGCCGCGACGGCGAGCGGGTAGCCGACGCCGCAGCTGCCCCTGTCGTTGATCGGCTTCACCTGGCGCACGAAGTAGGATTGCGGCTTCTGCGCCATGCAGGCGCGCTCGGCCTGCTGGCGCCAGGATTCCCGGCCCCCTCCCCCGAGGAAATTGAACGCGCAGCCGGCGACCAGCAAGGAGAGGCCGACGACCACCGCCGGATACGCAACGCGACGGGACATGGCCGGCAGCATGCCGGGGATTTCCTAAGGAATGGTCAAATTTGTGTTGCGATGCGTTCACACGAGCACGGCGTCGACCGGCCGGCGCAGCGAGCGCGGCATGGCAGGCCCCTGGCCGAAGCGCAGGACGAGGTCCGGCCGCCGTCCCGCGATGCCGAGCTCGGCGGCCAGCTTCTCCCGCACCGCCGGCACCTCGACCGCCTGGTTGATGAAGGCGTGCCGGAGGCCGAGCACCGTCGCCTCGAGCGCGAAGCGCTGGTAGCTCCGGCCGCATTCGACCCAGTGCGCCGGGTCGGCGCGACGCCCGACCAGGACCAGGATGCCGGCGGAGCTGCGCACCTGCACGGCGCACTTTTCGGCCTCCGCGCGGGGCGAGGCGACGAAGCCGAAGACCAGCCGCCCGAGCCAGGGCGGCACCGAGGGATTGCCGGTCGCGCCGCTGAAGAGACCGTCCCCGGTCCGCAGCGCCTCGGCCCGATCGAATCGGATCCAGCGCTTCAGTTCGGCGATGAAGGCCGGGTCGGCGAACTGGGCGTCATTGCCCTCGACCACGAGGCCGAGGACCGCCTCGATGCGTGCCGGCTCGGTGATCATGATCACGTCGACGGCCTCGCTCTGCGCCGCCGCAGCGAGCCGGGCCACCATCTCCGCCGGCAGCGGCCCGCCTTAATAGACGGCGCGCGACACGCCGCGCTCCGGGATCGCCCTGAACGCAGGCGTCTCGCGGGCCGGCGCCGGCGACAGGCCAATGCGGACACCGCCGTCGCCTGCGGCCATGAACGCCGCCTCCCCTGAGAGGCCGCGCGCCGCGGCCGCCACGACCAGGTTCTCCGTGGCGCAGCCGAGCGTGCAGAAGAGATGGTGGTCGTCGGGGTCGACGACCGGCGTCCGCCGGGTCACGTCCGGCAGGATGTCGATCGCCCCGTCGCCGATGCGGAACTTCCACGGCTGCGTGTTGTGACTGTTGGCGGCAAGGGTGGCGTAGCGCACCAGATCGCGGGGCGCGGCATCGGCGGGAAGAGGTGCCCGGAGGGCATCGGCGGCAGCATCATAGGTGTTCACGCCGTCATCCTCCTGTTGCCCGCAGACCAGCGCCGCGGCACCGCCGACGAGGCCGATGGCCGTCGCTCCGACGAATAGCCGCCGCCGACTGATCAAGGGTCCGCACAATGCCCGGTTCCGCTGCCAACTGGCGGAAGGCTGGACCATCGCGGCGGGGTCGGCCTTGATCTCGCGCAATCCCGGGCGACGCGCCACGGCATCGTGCCCCTATAGGACGAGGACGCCGTGATGCTTGGCCTTGTCGTCGGGCTCGACGTGGATGGTGATCATCGCGTCGGGGACGGCGGTCCGCAGCGCCTTCTCGATGCGGTCGCAGATGTCGTGCGCCTCCGAGACCGGCATCGCGCCGTCGACCACCAGGTGGAAGTCGATGAAGGTGACGCTGCCGGCATGGCGGGTGCGCAGGTCGTGGGCCTCGATGGTGCCCTCGGCATGGGTCGAGATCACCCCGCGGATCGAGGCGAGGGTCTTCTCCGGCACCGCCTCGTCCATGAGGCCGCCGAGCGATTCGCGGATGAGGCGCCAGCCGGCCCACAGGATGTTGACCGCGACGATTGCGGCGAGGATCGGATCGAGCGCCGCGATGCCGGTCCCGTAGGCGGCGACGAGGCCGACGATGACGCCGACCGAGGTGACGACATCGGTGAGGAGATGCTTGCCGTCGGCGACCAGTGCCGGCGAACGCCGCCGGCGCCCCTCGCGGATCAGGAACCAGCTCCAGAGGCCGTTGACGATCGAGGCCACCGCCGAGATGGCGAGGCCCTCGACCGGTGCATCGAACATGCGCGGCGACAGGAAGGCGGCCCAGGCCTCGCGCAGGATGAGGATCGCGGCGACGATGATCAGCACGCCCTCGAGCACCACGGAGAAATACTCCGCCTTGTGATGACCGTAGGGATGATTGGCATCGGCCGGCCGCGCACTGTAGGTGATCGCGATCAGCGCCGCGGTGGACGCCGCGACGTTGACGATCGACTCGAGCGCGTCGGAGAACAGCGCCACGCTGCCGGTGAGGTGCCAGGCGAGCAACTTCATGGCGAGCACGGCGATGCCGATCCCGACGCTGATCGCGGCGATGGTGCGGATGCCGAGCGTTGAGCCCACCCCGGCCGATGGCGTCGTCGTCATGCTCAGTCAGCCATTGCTCAGTCAGCCATCGTCTCGACCGAGGCCAGGCTCTCCGCCGGGCCGGCGTCGGCAAAGGGCGTCCGCACCTCGACGAAGGTGTCGGGGTAGAAGCCGTTGAACCGTGTTCGCAGCGCCAGCGAATAGGCGCCGATATGGCCGATCTCGATCCAGTCGCCGGTGTCGACGTTCTGGGGGAGGTAGAACGGCCGCGAGAGGATGTCGACGGAGTCGCAGGTCGCCCCGCACACCTTGAAGGCGGCGAGTTCGCTCGAGCCGCCGCGTTTCCGCCGCGCCGGGTCGGGCAGAAGGCGCGCCGGCAGCGTGATCTTGCCGGTCCACGAATCCGACAGCGACGCCCAGATGCCGTCATTGATGTAGAG
>JAEZEN010000510.1 GCA_023433185.1 Pseudomonadota bacterium
GCATCGAGGAGGGCGCGGAGGAAGGCGCGGGGGTCGTTCGGGCTCGTGGGCATGGGCGACTGTGGCACGGTCGTTCGCCCGCCACGCTCAGGTGAGCGCGTCGACCGCGGCGATGACGCCGCGCAGCTCGGCGAGGCCCTTGAGCCGACCGACATACGAGTAACCTGGATTGGCGTTCCGCACCGGATCGGCGGCGAGCAGGTGGCCGTGGTCGGGGCGCATCGGGATGGCCGAATCCGGCCGCCCTTCCGCCTCCCGCCGACGCTCCTCGGCGCGGATGGCGGCGACGATCGCCACCATGTCGCTGCCGCCGCCGAGGTGCTCAGCCTCATGGAAGACGCGCGGGGCCTCGATGGTGACGTTGCGGAGGTGGAGGAAGTTGATGCGCGGCCCGAAGGCGCGGATCATCGCCACGAGGTCGTTGTCGGCGCGCGAGCCGTACGAGCCGACGCAGAAGGTCAGGCCGTTGGCCCGGCTGTCATGGGCGTCGAGGAGGGCGCCGGCGTCGGCCGCGGTCGAGACGATTCGCGGCAGGCCGAAGAGCGGGAAGGGCGGGTCGTCGGGGTGGATGCCGAGGCGGATGCCGGCTTCCTCGGCCACCGGCACCACCTCGCCGAGGAACTCGACGAGGCTCTGGCGAAGCTCCTCCGGCCCCATCCCGGCATACTGGCGCAGCAGGTCGAGGAAGGCGGCGCGGTCATAGGCGAAGTCGGAGCCGGGCAGGCCGGCGAGGATGATGCGCTCGAGTTCCTCGCGGCGCGCATCGGGCATCGCCGCATGGCGGTTCTGCGCCGCGGCGAGGATGTCGACGCCGTAGTCGTCGTCGGCGCCGGGGCGCTGCAGGATGAAGACGTCGCAGACCGCGAAATCGACGATGTCGAAGCGGAGCGCGAGGCCCGAGGGCATCGGCCAGGCGAGGTCGGTGCGCGTCCAGTCGACGATCGGCATGAAATTGTAGCAGACCATGTCGATGCCGGCGCGGCCGAGGGCGCGGAGCGTCGCCTTCCAGGCATCCACGTCCTTCCGCCAGTCGGCCGTGCGGGCCTTGATGGCGTTTGTCACGGGGATGCTCTCGACCACCGACCAGCGGAGCCCTTCGGCCGCGATCAGGCCCTTGCGCTCGGCGATGGCATCGTCGTCCCAGGCGGTGCCGCCGGGGATCTGGTGGAGGGCGGTGACGATCCCGGTGGCGCCGGCCTCGCGGACGGCGGTGAGCGGGATGGGGTCCTTCGGCCCGAACCAGCGCCAGGTCTGTTCCATGGTCTCTCCCGCCGGACAAGGAAAACGCGCGGGAACGGGTCCCCGCGCGCCGTGTCGTATCGGTTCGGCGTCCCCGCCGCGGGACCGCCGACGCCGCCTAGCGCGACGAATCGGGTCCGGCGGCGGCGTAGGTGAGCCAGCCGAAGCCCGAGAAGATCAGGTCGATGCCGAGCAGCAGACCGATGACCCACAGCGACGATTCCGGCCAGCCCGCCAGGATGATGATGCCCGCGACGATGCCGAAGATGCCGGACAGCACCAGCAGCCAGCCGCCGGAGCTCCAGTTCTGGAAACCGACGATCAGGCGGACAAGGCCGAGCGCGAGGAACACGATGGCGATCACCCAGGTCAGGGCGATCACGGCCGCGACCGGCTGCGTGATGATGTAGATGCCGGCGACGATGTAGAGCAGGCCGAGGATGATCTGCCAGATGAAACCGCCCCAGCCCTTGGTCCAGAAGGCGTGGATGACCTCGAACGCGCCGCCGACGATCGCCGCGATGCCGATGATCATCGCGCCGATCGCCGAGAACCACACGATGTTGCCGAGGACGACGACGCCCGCGATGATGAGGACGATGCCGAGTAGGATACGAAGCCAGGTGGGCGTGCCCGCCACCGGTGCCATGCCAGTCATGCTCATGATGTGTGACTCCCCCGATGAGTTCGCAGGCAAACCTTACAACAGTGCGGCCCGGCATAGAAGCGGCCGTGCACAAATCGGAGGCATGCGGACTCAGTCCATCTCGGTGCGCCAGGGCGGATCGGCGCCGGGCCGCGAGGCGGTGACGGCGGCGGCCTTCGCCGCATAGGCGAGGAGGTCGCCGAGATCGTCCTCCGCGAGCGCGGCGACGGCCCGCTTGTCGAGCCGGCCCTGGTTGTGCAGGCGGGCGAGGATGGCGGCCGAGAAGGTGTCGCCGGCGCCGATCGTGTCGGCGACCGCGACCCTGACGCTCGGCACGAAGGCCGATCTGCCGCGCGCGATGGCCCGGGCGCCGTCGGCACCCTCGGTGAGGATGACGATCTGCGCCCCGCGCCCGAGCCAGTCGGCGGCGACCGCCTCGAAGTCGCGGTCGGGGGCGAGCCACTCCAGGTCCTCGCGGCTCATCTTCACGATGTCGGACATCGCCACCATCCGCTCGATGCGGGCGAGGTAGCCCTCGCGGTTCCTTATCAGCGAGGGGCGGACATTGGGGTCGAAGGAGATCAGCCGGTCCGGGCTCTCGTTCCGCATCAGCGTCTCGTAGGCCGAGCCGCAGGGCTCGGCGGTGAGGCCGATCGAGCCGAAATGCATCGCCGTCACCGCGGCAGGGATCGCCGGCAGGTCGTTCTCCTCGAGGATGCGCATCGCCGAGTTCTCGTCGAAGAAGGCGTATTCGGCGTTGCCGTCGGTGAGCTTGACGAAGGCGAGCGTGGTCGGCCGGTTGCGGATCGGGCAGAGCCCGATGTCGACGTGGCTCGCCGCGAGCGCGTCGCGGATCATGGCGCCGAAGAAGTCGTCCGAAAGGCCGCAGAAGAAGCCGGCCGGTACGCCGAGGCGGCCGATGGCGACCGCGACGTTGAGCACCGAGCCGCCGACGAAGGGCTGGTAGCTGTCCGCCCCGTCCTCGGTCTTCCTCGGCAGGAAATCGATCAGCGCCTCGCCGCAGCAGACGATCATGCCTTGCCCCTCCTCCGTTGCGGCCCGCGGCCGTGCGCAGTCCTATCGCGCCATGGCGCCCGGCGTAAAGGCGGGGGACGGGCGCGACGGATCGCCGAGTTGATCGCCGGGGCCGGGGCCCGCTAGGATGCGGTCATCCGGGATGCTCGTCTTGAAAACGGCGCCCGTCGGGTGAGGGGAAACAATCGCCGCAACGCGCCGTGGAAAGCGGCCAGGCGGATGAGCAAGGAGAGTGAGAGAGATGAACACCGCACAGGCACTGGCCGAGCTCGGCGTCTCGATGGACGTCCTGACCGAGGAGCAGCTCAAGTCGTTCGAGGAGCGCGGCTTCTTCATCGCCGAGAACGTGTTCACGCCGGAGGAAGTGGCCGAGATGCGCGACGAGGTCGACCGGCTCTCCGCGCTCGAGGGCGAGTTCGGCGGCCACGAGGTGCATATCGAGCCCGGCGCCAGCCGGCTCTCCAACCTCTTCAACAAGTCGCCGGCCTTCGACCGCTGCCTGACCTGCGCGCCGACGCTGGCCGCCGCCCACATGCTGCTCGGCGAGATCCATGTCGGCTCGC
>JAEZEN010000528.1 GCA_023433185.1 Pseudomonadota bacterium
TCGAGGGCAGCCGGAAGGGCCTCGCCTTCTCGCTCGACGTGACGCCGCGCTACGTGTTCGCCGACCCCTACGAGGGCGGCAAGCAGGCCGTCGCCGAGTGCTGGCGGAACCTCACCGCGGTCGGCGCCGAGCCGCTCGCGATCACGGACAACCTGAACTTCGGCAACCCCGAGAAGCCGGAGATCATGGGCGAGCTCGTCGGTGCCCTCCGCGGCATCGGCGAGGCCTGCACGGCGCTCGCCTTCCCCGTCGTGTCGGGAAACGTGTCCCTCTACAACGAGACCAACGGCGAGGCGATCCTGCCGACCCCGGCGATCGGTGGCGTCGGGCTCCTTCCCGACATCGGTGCGATGGCGACGATCCCCTTCAAGGCGGCCGACGAGGCGATCCTCCTCTTGGGGGCGCCCGAGACCTGGGGCACGCACCTGGGCCAGTCGATCTACCTCCGCGAGGTGCTCGGCCGCGAGGACGGCCCGCCGCCGCCCGTCGACCTGGAGCACGAGCGCCGGACCGGCGACCTCGTCCGCGGCCTCATCCGCGACGGTCTTGCCACCGCCGTCCACGACTGCTCCGACGGCGGCCTTGCGGTGGCCGTCGCCGAGATGGCGATGGCGGGTGGCCTCGGCGCCTCGGTCGATCGGCTCGAGGGCACACTGCCGCTACCGGTGCTCTTCGGCGAGGACCAGGGCCGCTACGTGGTGACGGTGCGCCGGGACGACATCGATGCCGTGCTGGGGCGCGCCGAAGCGGCCGCCGTGTCCGCCCCGTTGATAGGCACCACCGGCGGCAGCGATTTGAAACTGGGCGACGTGGTTTCCATATCTGTTGCAAAGCTCAAGGAAGCCCATGAGAATTGGTTCCCGGCATTCATGTCCGGCGAACTGTGAGGCAGTCCCCAGATGGCGATGAACGCGAGGGAGATCGAGGAACTGATCAAGGCGGCGCTGCCCGACGCCCGGATCGTGATTCGCGATCTCGCCGGCGACGGCGACCACTACGCGGCGGAGGTCGTCTCCGAATCGTTCCGCGGGAAGAGCCGCGTCCAGCAGCATCAGATGGTGTACAAGGCACTTCAGGGAAACATGGGCGGCGCGCTGCACGCGCTGGCACTCCAGACGAGCGTACCCGATTGAAAGGACCCCAAGCTATGAGCGACATCCAGACCTGGATCGAGAACGAGGTGAAGTCGAGCGACGTGCTCCTGTTCATGAAGGGCACGCCGAGCTTCCCGCAGTGCGGTTTCTCCGGCCAGGTGGTGCAGATCCTCGATTACCTCGGGGTCGAGTACAAGGGCATCAACGTTCTCGAGAGCGCCGACATCCGCCAGGGCATCAAGGATTTCTCGAACTGGCCGACGATCCCCCAGCTCTATGTGAAGGGCGAGTTCGTCGGCGGTTGCGACATCATCCGGGAGATGTTCCAGGCGGGTGAGCTCCAGACCTTCCTCACCGACAAGGGCATCTCGGTCCCCCAGGCGGCCTGACGCCGGATTGCGACTACACGTCACCGTGAGCGGGACGCTTTAACGCGCGCCGGAACGTTCCGGCGTGCTAGGGGTTAGGAATTCAAACCGGAGGTGGGGCCTCTCGACGCGCCAAGCGGCGTGTCCAACCATTGTGGGAGAACCCTCGATGATGAAGATCCTGAAATCGGCGGTTGGTGCCGTCGCGGTCGCCGCCACGATCTCGGCTGGCGCGATGGTGGCCGCGCCCGCTGCGGTCGCCCAGCCCACGTTCCACGGCGCCGAGGTGTATCAGGTCGGCGGCAAGAACTGGAAGCGATCCTACAACAATCGCCACTGGAACAACCGAAACTACAACAAGGGCCGCTACTACTACAACCGTGGCTGGAATAACAACGCATGGGTTGGCCCGGCCATCGGCCTTGGGGCCGGCGTGATCATCGGCAGCATGCTCGCTCAGCCGCGCTATGCCCCGGCCCCGGCCTATTATGGCAACCGCCACGCCTACTGCGCCCAGAAGTACCGCTCGTACAATCCCCGGACGGGGACCTACACGGGCTATGACGGGCGCCAGCACTACTGCCGCATCCCGTAACTCCGGGATCGGCGTTCACGGAACGGGCCGGGTGGCGCAAGCCCCCGGCCCTTTTTCGTACGCCATGGCAGCCGGGACAGGCCACCCGACCCGCTCGACCCGGATGCAAGAAGGGCCGCACGCGGCGGCCCTTTGGGAGTGCGATGGCGGAACGGGCTAGCGCGAGTAGAACTCGACCACGAGATTCGGTTCCATCTGGACCGGGTACGGCACGTCGGCCAGGCCCGGGCGGCGCGTATAGGTCGCCGTCATCTTGCTGTGGTCGACGTCGATGTAGTCGGGCACGTCGCGCTCCCCGAGCTGGGTCGCTTCGATCACCAGTCCGATCTGCTTCGAGGAGTCCTTCAGCGAGATCACGTCGCCGACCTTGCAGCGGTAGCTCGGGATGTTGACGCGCTTGCCGTTCACCCGGACGTGGCCGTGGTTGACGAACTGGCGCGCGGCGAACACCGTGGGCACGAACTTCGCGCGGTAGACGATTGCATCGAGGCGGCTCTCGAGCAGGCCGATCAGATGCTCCGAGGTATCGCCGCTCCGGCGGATCGCCTCGTAATAGATGTTCTTGAACTGCTTCTCGGAGATGTTGCCGTAGTAGCCCTTGAGCTTCTGCTTGGCGCGGAGCTGCACGCCGAAATCCGAGAGCTTGCCCTTGCGGCGCTGGCCGTGCTGGCCGGGGCCGTATTCGCGGCGGTTGACCGGGCTCTTGGGGCGGCCCCAGATGTTCTGGCCGTTGCGCCGGTCGATCTTGTACTTCGCGGTTGCACGCTTGGTCATTCGCTGTTCCCTGGACGTCGACTAGGGTGAAGCGCCCTCCTCTGCCGCCCGTCGCCGGGCCGCCGACAGGAAGCGGAGGGCAAGCACCCTCATCTCCCGCGGGTCGCATGGAAAATGCCGCCGTTCCACGATCGGAACCGCGCGACGCGGCCTAGATAGGCCCGCTGGCGGCTCCTGTCAAATCATGCGAGCCCGGCAACGCGCACCAGGATACCGAGGACAGCCGTGAGCGCGAGCGTCCCGAAGATGCCGAGGTGCAGGCGGAAGAGCGCGACACCTGCCACCGCCATCAGCGCAAGCGCCCACGGGTCGAGCGTCTGCCACACCGGCCAGGGCATGGCCACCGGGCCGAGGCCGAGCGTGCCGACGCTGCCGAAGAGGACGTGGAGGCCGAGCCAGAGCGCGAGATTGAGGATGACGCCGACGACGGCGGCGGTGATCGCGGCGAGCGCGCCGGAGAGGGCCCGGTTGCCCCGGAGCCGCTCCATGTAGGGCGCGCCGAGGAAGATCCAGTGGAACGAGGGGACGAAGGTCACCCAGGCGGCGAGCAGGCCGCCGAGGAGGCCGGCGAACATCGGATCGAGCCCGCCGGCATCGCGGAAGGCGGCAAGGTAGGCCACGAACGAGAGGACGAGGATCAGCGGCCCCGGCGTCGTCTCGGCCATCGCCAGACCGTCGAGCATCTCTCCCGGGGCGAGCCAGCCCTTTGTCAGCACCGCCGCATCGGCGACATAGGCGAGCACGGCATAGGCGCCGCCGAAGGTGATCACCGCGAGCCAGGAGAAGAAGGCCCCGATCTCCGTGAACACGGTATCGAAGCCGAGGACGAGTCCGAGGAGCACGACCGGCGCGCCCCACGCGGCGAGCCCCGACAG
>JAEZEN010000542.1 GCA_023433185.1 Pseudomonadota bacterium
GCGAGGGAATGCGGGCCGCCGAGCGCGGGCGCCTCGTCCACCGGCTTCTCCAGTCGCTGCCCGACTTCGCCGCGGCCGAGCGGGCGGAGCGTGCCCGCCTGTTCCTAGACGCGCTGGCGCCGGACTGGCCGGCCGACGAGCGCGCCGCCCTGGTCGAGAGCGTGCTCGGCGTGCTCGGGCACGCCGATTTCGGCGCGGTCTTCGCCCCCGGCAGCCGGGCGGAGATCGAGGTCGCGGGAAGGATCGGCGGGGCCACGCTGTCGGGACGAATCGACCGCCTCGCGGTTTCCGAGGGCCAGGTGCTGATCGTCGACTACAAGACCAACCGGCCGGCGCCGGCGTCGGTCGCCGATGCGCCGCACGATTACGTGAGGCAGCTCGCCCTCTACCGCGCTGTCGTGGCGCGGCTCTATCCCGGCAGGACGGTCGCCGCCGCAATCCTGTGGACGGATCGGCCGGCCCTCATGGAAATTCCTTCCGTGCTGCTCGACCTCGCCGAAATGGAGGCGGTCGCCCGCCTCGCGTGATCCGCCGCCTCCCCCACGTCGTCGCGACCGGCTGCCGCCTTGACGCTCCCCATCCCCGTGCCTACGTTCCCGGCGACGAACCCAAGGATTCCTCAAGGAAAAATCGAGGTCCATCATGACCGTTACGGTGACCGACGCCAATTTCGACACCGACGTGCTCGGCGCCGACACGCCCGTCGTCGTTGATTTCTGGGCCGAGTGGTGCGGCCCCTGCCGCTTCATCGCCCCGGCGCTCGAGGAGATCGCCGCCGAGATGGGCGGCAAGGTGACCATCGCCAAGCTCAATGTCGACGAGAACCCCGACATCATGATGCGCTACGGCGTGCGCTCGATCCCGACGCTGATCCTCTTCAAGAACGGCGAGCCGACGGCGATGCAGGTCGGCGCCATGCCCAAGCAGCGCCTCTCCGACTGGATCAGCCAGTCCATCTGAGCCGCCGCCGAACAGCGCCGCGGCGGGCCGGTCCGGCCCGCTGCGGTCGCGTGCCCCCGGACCGGGGGCAGCACCCGCCGTTGCTCCCTTGACGCGAATGCCCCGTCGGCGCACATGAGGCGCCAAACGAGGACCCTTGCCATGCAGAAGTTCACCACGCTGACCGGTGTCGCCGCCCCGCTCAACATCATGAATGTCGACACCGACATGATCATCCCGAAGGACTACCTGAAGACCATCGAGCGCACCGGGCTCGGCCGCGGTCTGTTCTCCGAGATGCGCTACAACGAGGACGGCAGCGAGAACCCGGACTTCGTGCTCAACCGCCCGGCCTACCGGAAGGCACAGATTCTCGTCGCCGGCGACAATTTCGGCTGCGGTTCGAGCCGCGAGCACGCCCCCTGGGCGCTCCTCGACTACGGCATCCGCTGCGTCATCTCGACGAGCTTCGCCGACATCTTCCATAACAACTGCTTCAAGAACGGCATCCTGCCGGTCGTGGTCTCCAAGGAGGACCTCGACAAGCTGATGGACGATGCAGAGCGCGGCGCGAACGCGACCCTCACCGTCGACCTCGAGAGCCAGGAGATCCACGGCCCGGACGGCGGCGTGGTGAAGTTCGAAGTGGACGCCTTCAAGAAGCACTGCCTGCTCAACGGCCTCGACGACATCGGCCTGACGCTGGAGAAGGCCGACCACCTCGCCGCCTACGAGCAGCGGGCCGCCGAGGCGCGTCCCTGGGCCTGAGAACGCCACGGGTTGCGATCAGCCGCCCGGGGCCACGGCTCGCCGGGCGGATTCGGGCCGGTCGAGGCAGAATCGACGGGTTCAGGTGATTCACGCCTTGCTCACGCCTTCTCTGCCATCAAGGATAGGCGAAAGGCACCCTGAACCGGCGGAACCGGGATGAAGCGTCTCATCGTGCGCGTCGGCGTCGTCGCCGCCATCGTGGCGGCGGCCTACCTCGTGGTCGCCAACGTCGCGCTCAACCTGCCGGCGGCCCAGACCTTCCTGACCAGCACCCAGCACGGCAGGCTCACCTTCACATGGGACCGCGCCTGGACCTGGCTGCCGTTCCGCCTCCACGTCACCAATCTCCGCGTGAACGGCCAGTCGTGGTCGCAGCAGTTCGAGATCTCGGCGCCGGTGGTGACCGGCGCCATCGACATCCCCTCGCTTCTGACGCGGACGATCCGCTTCAACGATATCGTCTCGGCCGATCTCACGGTCCGCTTCCGGCCGCGGCCCAGCCCCGACAAGGACGACAGCGCGCTCCGTCCGTACTATCCGGAGATTCCGGATCGCGATCCGACGCTCGAGGCCGAGCCGGTCCCGCAGCAGTCGCCCGGCTGGATGCTGGCCTTCGACGTCGACCGCATCAGCGGCACGAACGACCTCTGGCTCGCCGCCACCCGGATGACCCTTGAGGGAGACGCCGCGGCCTTCATCGAGCGGCAGAACAAGCATGGTCCGCTGACGGTGAGCGACGGCAGCGCGGATCTCAGGATCGTGTCCCTCGCCGTCGCCGGGAAGTCGGCGCCGGACGCGGGAACGATCGCCGGCAGCTTCGGCGTCGCGAGCTTCATCCCGCAGGAGAACCGCGGCGCAAAAGTGCTCGAATTCGTGCAGCTGGATGCCGAGATCGACCTGCCCTTCGAGGGCCTCGATATCCTCAACTCGTTCCTCAGCGCCGTCGCCGACATCACGGTCGACGGCCGCGGCCACATCGAGGGCCACCTCGCCTACGACCTCGGCAAGCTCGCGCCGGGTGCGGACATCACCATCGAGGCCGACAACCTCCAGGTCGAACTGCCACCCTACGCCGTCAGCGGGACCGGCTCGGTGGTGGCCAAGGTCGACGCGGCGAGCCCCGATACGATCGCGGCGCAGCTCGCCTTCTCGACCATCACCGCGACCCACGCCCCGATGAAGCAGACGCTCTTCACCGGCACCGACATCGGGATCGCCGTCGTCCGCTCCAGCGTGATCTTTCCCGAGGAACTGACCGAGGAAGTGCCGCGGAGCGTCTCGCTGACGCTGCCCAAGGTCACCGTCCCCGATGTGAGCGCCTATCAGCGCTACCTCCCGGACGAGTGGAACGCCGAACTGGTCGGCGGTTCCGGCTCGCTCGACGGACATGCATCGATGTCGGCCGGAACCCTCGACATGGACCTCACGCTCCACTCCGACGACGCCAAGGTGCGCCTGACCAAGGATACCTTCGAGAGCGGCATCTCCCTCGGCGTCAAGGCGAAGGGCAGCGCCGACGCGACCGAGGCGACGATCGACGTGTCGGGCACCTTCGTCGAGCTCGACGACTCGCGCATCACCACGAATGCCGGCGCGTCGACCCCCTGGCGGACGCGCCTCGACCTCTCCGAAGGCGACGTCTCCTTCACGCTTCCGGAGGAGCAGAACGAAGAGTCCGGCGTCGTCGGCTTCTGGAGCCTGTTCCAGAAGGAGGAGCTCAAGTCGATGCTGAGCAACATCGACGGCCATGCCAAGGGCAAGCTGGTGGTGTCCGATCTCGACTGGATCACCGTTCTCTTCAAGAAGCCGTTCTCCCTCGACATCGCCGGAACGGCGGAGGTCGATGCCGACCTCACCGTGGCGGAAGGGCGCCTGACCACCGAGTCGACGCTCGCCATGGCGCCGACCGCCTTCACCCTCGGCATCCTCGACTACATCGTCGAAGGAACCGGTGGCTTCGTGCTTGCGATCGCTCGGAGCGACGCCAAGCCCGACCTCAGCCTGACGGCGACCCTCGGCGGCGCTTCGCTCCGCCTCGAGGACGAGAAGACCGCCGTGGTCTCGGACGTGACGATCAACGCCGTCGCCCTCGCCCAGGGCGTTTCGCCCAAGGAGGGCGGGGAGCTCCGGCGCGTGGAGATGACCATCCCCACCGCCAGGATCACGGACATGTCCGCCTACAACACCTACCTGCCGAAGAATGCGCCGATCAGGATCCTCAACGGCACCGGCGCGCTGAGCGCCAGGCTCCTCATGATCGGCCCGACCAGCACGACCGGCTTCATGAAGCTCACGACCTCGACGGTCGACGCCGACGTCCAGGGCGACCGCATCTCCGGGGTGATCGACCTCGACGTCAAGATTCCCGGCGGCTCGGCGGCGCAGCGGCGCTTCAACCTCGCCGGCTCGACGCTGACGCTGCGGGACGTCGCGGTCACCGGCCGCCATGCCACGGGCGGATGGACCGGCAGCATCGACATCGGCAAGGGCAGCGTCGTCTGGAAGCGGCCGATGACGCTCGACATGAGCGGCAGCCTCCACCTGATGGATGCCCAGCCGATCCTCGCCATCTTCCAGGCCAACCGGAAGGAGCACAAGTGGCTCGACCGGCTGCTCGACCTGCGCAACATCAACGGCCAGTTCACGCTCCAGGTCGAGCCCGACAGCGTCGTCATCCCCTATGCCTTCGCAACATCGGACACCTTCGACATCGGCGCCAAGGGCATCTTCGGGGCGAGCGGCCATCAGGGCGTCTTCTACGCGCGGACCGGCAAGCTCGCCGGAGTGCTGGCGATCGACGACGGCAACAAGAAGTTCGGCCTGATCGACGCCACACGGAAATTCGAGGCCTACAAGCCGGGCGGCCCGGTCCCCGGCATCCACGACGCGCCGCAAGGGCCCGCCACGGTCGACGTGTCGGCGCCGCTCAAGCCGCCCGCCCCGGCCGCCCGGCCAAAGAAGCAGCCCTTCTCCCTCTTCAAGCGCAACCAGTAGACCACTGGCGGAACGCCGCGCTTCATCATAAGTAGACCCTCGTGAGCCTCGAACCCGCCCCCAACGCCCCGGACCACCGGACGGTCAACCCGCTCCTCAAGCTCGCCCTCGAGCTCGGGCCGCTCGGCGTGTTCTTCTTCGCCAATGCGCGCGGCGAGTGGATCGTGGAACGCGTCCCGGCGCTGGCCCCGATCGGCGAGCCGATCTTCCTCGCCACCGCGCTGTTCATGGTGGCGATGCTGATCTCACTCTCGGTCTCGCTCGCGCTGACGCGTACCCTGCCGATCATGCCGCTGGTTACCGCGGTCGTGGTCGTCGTCTTCGGCGGGCTGACCCTTTGGCTCCACGACGAGACCTTCATCAAGATGAAGCCGACCATCGTCAACACGCTGTTTGGCGCGGTGCTGCTCGGCGGGCTGTTCTTCGGCCGCTCGCTGCTCGGCTACGTCTTCGCATCCGCCTTCAAGCTCGACGCCGAGGGCTGGCGCAAGCTGACCCTGCGCTGGGGGGTGTTTTTCCTGTTCCTGGCCGTGGTCAACGAGGTCGTCTGGCGCAATTTCTCGGAGGCGACCTGGGTGGCGTTCAAGGTGTGGGGCATCATGCCGATCACCGTCGCCTTCACGCTGTTCCAGATGCCGCTGATCATGCGGCATTCGACCGAGGAACTCGGCAGGAAGTAGCTAAAGCATCTCGATCCAGCGGCCCTGATAATCGCACGTCGCCAGCCGGCGCGTCTCGCCGCCCGGCCATAGGGTCACGGACAGAACAGCATGCGGCGCGCCGAATTCCAGCGGCTCGACCCGGACCCATGCCATCGGAGTTACCGCGGTGGCGCGCTCGCCCGCCTCGCGGACGAGTTCGGCTATCGTCTCGCGGCTCTCGACCGGGATGTATTGCCACATGATTGAATGGAACAGCACTGCGACCTGGCCGATCTGCCGTTCGGACAGCCGGCGGTAGACGAATGCGCCGGCATCCTCCTGTTCGAGACTGAACCGGTCGGTAAGCGCGACGCCCATCGCCGCGTCGAGGCGCGCCAGACGTGCCTCCTGGTCAGGCCAGATGTAGGATCTCAGCCGGCGCCGTCCCGCCTCGTCGCGGATGTCGATCGGCATGATATCGCAGGCGCTCCTGTCGACGACATAGATCGACCCCTTCAGTTCGACGGGCTTTCCGCGAACCTCGGGAGCGAGGCGGACGGTCGCGCGCTTGTCGCCCCATTCCGATGCCCCGTAGGTGTAGTGAAAGCGGTCGAAAAACAGATTGAGCCCGGCGCTCGAGCCGATCTCTGTCAACGACATCGGCAGCGAGGTACGGCGCGCGACGTCGAGGAAGCCTGGCAGCAACATCGCCGACCGGGCCACCTCGTTGGTCTGCGGCGGATTGTCGAGGTGAGCGGCGAGAAAAACGTATTGCCGCGCCAGGGCGCCTGCGACAGCTTCCTCGAGCACGGCGTCGTCGGCCTCGTTGGGAGGATAGACAGCGCTCAGCTCGGGCTCGACACCTTCGAGGACAAGACGGTGGAGACCGCCGCAGAGCCGGAGCGCGAGCACGTCAGCGCGCAGGTCGCCATCCCACTCATCCAGCCGCGCGCCGACCAGGCTGCCTGCCGCAAGCCGCGGCAAGATGCGGCAGAGCCTCGCCGTAAAGGGTGAGCCGAGTTCGTCGCAGGCCTTCGCCTGCGCCTCGAAATGGGCCGCGATTGCGCTTTCGCTCGCCATCAGCCCGCCAATGCCTTCTCGATTGCCGGCATCAACCCGCTCCGCATCGTCTCGGGCGTGAACGGTCCGACATGCTTGTAGAGAATGCGCCCGTCCCTGCCGACGAGGAAGGTTTCCGGCACGCCGTAGACGCCCCAGTCAATCGCAGCGCTGCCGCTCTTGTCGACGCCGACGGCCGCATATGGATTGCCGAGGCCGCCGAGGAAGCGGCGGGCGTTCTCGGGTGTGTCCTTGTAGTTCAATCCGGCAATGGCGACCCGTGTATCCTTGGCGAGTTCCATGAACAACGGGTGCTCCTGGCGGCACGGCGCGCACCAGGAGGCCCAGA
>JAEZEN010000040.1 GCA_023433185.1 Pseudomonadota bacterium
ACCACGAGCCGGACGAGGGAGAAGCCGTTCGAATGGACGCCCGACGAGCCGAGGCCGAGGATGAGGTCGCCCTCGGCGACGTCGGGTCGGGGCAGCACCCGGTCGCGCTCGACCGCCCCGACGGAAAAGCCGGCGAGGTCGAATTCCTGCGACTCGTAAATGCCGGGCATCTCCGCGGTCTCGCCGCCGATCAGGGCGCAGCCGGCGATGCGGCAGCCGCGGGCGATGCCGGCGACGATGGCGATCGCCGAGGCCTGGTCGATCTTGCCGGTCGCCAGGTAGTCGAGGAAGAACAACGGTTCGGCGCCCTGGGCGACGATATCGTTGACGTTCATGGCGACGAGGTCGATGCCGACGGTGTCGAGGATGCCGGTCTCGATGGCGATCTTGAGCTTGGTGCCGACGCCGTCGGTGGCGCTGACCAGAAGGGGGTCGCGGTAGCCGGTGCGCGCCAGGTCGAAGAGCCCGCCGAAACCGCCGAGCTCGGCATCGGCACCGGAGCGCCGGGTGGTGCGGACGATCGGCTTCAGGGCCTCGACGAAGTCGTTGCCGGCATCGATGCTGACCCCCGCATCCGCATAGGCCAGCGACGCTCCCGGCTGCGGCCCGGCATCGCTCATCGCTTCTGGTCTCCCCGTTGGCGCCGCCCGTGGGTATCGGCCGGAGACGCCGCGAATGCAAGCCAAAGCGGCGGCGCGGCGGAAGATTGCGCGGGCCGCGCCAGCGTGCCATTCCTTGGCCCTAGTCTCCGTCGTCCGGCACCGGCGGCGGGAAGGTCTGGACCATGCCCGTAACGATTCCGAACCTGATCACCATCGGCCGCCTGTTCCTCGTGCCATTCACGGTCTGGCTGATCGTGAAGGGTGAATCGATGACGGCCTTCTGGATCTTCATCCTCGCCGGCGTCAGCGATGCCGTCGACGGGTTCCTCGCGCGCCAGTTCAACCTGCGGTCGGTGCTCGGCTCCTATCTGGATCCGTTGGCCGACAAGGTGCTCCTCGTCTCGATCTACATCACCTTCGCCGTGCTCGACGAGATCCCCCTGTGGGTCGCGATCCTCATCGTCAGCCGCGACATCCTCATCATCGGGGCCGTGATCCTCGCCGGCATGCTGGGCCAGCCGGTCGAGATGCGGCCACGGATCATCTCGAAGGCGAACACCGTCGCGCAGATCGTCCTCGCCGGCCTCGTGCTCGGCGATCTCGCCTATCCGATCGACCTCTCCCTGGTCCGCAACCTGGTGGCCCTCCTCGTCGGGTTCCTGACCATCGCCTCCACCGCCGTGTATGCGGTGGACTGGGTGCGCCACATGGGAAGCGGCGAACCCGACGGCAATCCTCCGGATCTCAGGCGGCCGTGATGCGCGTCGATCGGAAGGTCGTTTTCTGGCTTCTCGTGCTCCTGACGCTGCTCATCCTGCTGTTCGCCTTCAGCTCGATCCTCCTGCCCTTCGTCGTCGGCGCGGCGATCGCCTACCTGCTCGATCCGCTCGCCCACTGGTTCGAGCGGCAGGGCTTCAGCCGACTCGCCGCGACCATGACGATCCTCTTCCTGTTCATCGTCGTCCTCGTCGCCCTGATGCTGCTGGTGCTGCCGATCATGGCCAACCAGCTGATCCTTCTCGCAGAGAATTTTCCGGCCTATATCGAGCGGGTCGACGCGCTGATCAACTCGATCCTCCAGAGCCGATGGGCGGAAAGTCTCGGCGTCGATTCCAATGCCGTGCGGGCCTCGCTGGTCGGGTTCCTGAGCGAGGGGGCAATCTGGCTCACCACGGTCGTGACGGGGGTGTGGAGCGGCGGCCTCGCCCTCATCAACATCCTCGCGCTTCTCGTCGTCACCCCCGTGGTCGCGTTCTACCTGCTCTACGACTGGGATCGCATGATCACCATCATCGACAGCTGGATCCCGCGGGACGGCCTCGACGAGGTGCGCGGACTCGCCCGCGAGATCGATCGCGTGCTCGCCGGCTTCGTCCGCGGCCAGGCGCTGGTGAGCCTCACCCTGGGGACGTTCTATGCAGCCGGCCTCGTGCTGCTCGGCGTGAATTTCGGCTTTCTCATCGGCATCGTGGCGGGCATCGTGTCCTTCGTCCCCTATCTCGGTTCGACGCTCGGCTTCGTCATCTCGGTCGGGGTGGCGCTCCTCCAGTTCTGGCCCGACTGGATGATGCCGGTGGCGACGGCGGCGCTCTTCATCACCGGGCAGCTGATCGAAGGCTACATCCTCCAGCCCTACATGATCGGCACCAATGTCGGCCTCCACCCGGTCTGGCTGATGTTCGCGCTCTTCGCCTTCGGCCTGATGTTCGGCTTCGTCGGCCTTCTCGTCGCGATTCCGGTCGCGGCGGCAGTCGGAGTGCTGGTCCGCTATGCGCTCGCCCGGTATCTGGCGAGCCCGCTCTACCGCGGAACCGGCAACACCGGCCCGTGAGCGACGGCCGCGAGCCGCCGGGGACGCAACTCACCCTGGGGTTCCCGCACGAGCCGACCACCAGCCGCGAGGACTTCGTCGCCGGCCGGGCCAATGCCGAGGCGCTCGCCACGATCGAAGCCATGCCGGAATGGCCGCTCCGCGGTCTCCTGCTCGTCGGCCCCGAAGGCAGCGGCAAGTCGCACCTGGTCTCCATCTGGAGCGCGTTTCCCGGCGCCGCGGTCATTGCCGCGCGCGACCTCACCGTCGACGATGCCGACCGCATGACCGCCGGCGGCGCGGCCGCGGTCGAGGATCTCCATGACGGACCCATCGACGAGGCCGCGCTCTTCCATCTCCTCAACATGGCAGTGGAGCGCGACGCCAGGGTGCTTGCCACAAGCCGGGAGCCGGCCGCCGCGCTCGGGCTGACGCTCCCCGATCTCGTCTCGCGGCTTCGCGCGATGCGTCTCGTCACCCTCGGCGCACCGGACGACAGCCTTCTCCGCCGGGTCCTCATGAAGCTCTTCGCCGACCGCCAGCTTCAGGTCGATCCCGGGGTCGTCACCTATCTCGCGACGCGGATCGAGCGCTCCTTCGCCGCCGCGAACCGGGTGGTCGCGGCGTTGGACCAAGCGGCGCTCGCCGGCGGCCGGGGCGTGACCCGACGCCTGGCCGCGCAGATCCTGGGCGAGATCGCCGACGACGCGCAAGGTGACTTCTTCGACGACCGGACCTGAGCCCGCCAGTCCCGCGGAGGGCTTGACCTGCGATCCGAGCGGCGATACTTAAGTGAATGCTTAACGAAGAGGCGACCCCCCTCAACGCGGTGTTCCATGCCCTGGCCGATCCCAGCCGGCGCGGGATGGTCGAGCGCCTGAGCAGGGGGCCGGCGTCCGTCAGCGAACTGGCGAAGCCCTTCGCAATGTCGCTGCCGGCCATCGTCCAGCACCTCCAGGTGCTCGAGGCGAGCGGGCTGGTGCGGTCGGAGAAGTTGGGGCGGGTCCGCACCTGCCGGATCGTGCCCGAGGCGCTTTCGTCGGCGGAGGGGTGGATCAACGACCGGCGACTGATGTGGGAGCGGCGCTTCGACCGTCTCGGCGCGCTTCTCGCCGATGTGACTGACGAAACCGGCAAGGAGTAGCGCAATGAGCCAACGAAGCGTCGTCCACGGAACCATCCACCTCGATCGCGACTACGCGGCGTCGCCGGCGCGGGTGTTTGCCGCCTGGTCGGACCCGGAGGCGTTGATGCGCTGGGCGCGGCCGGGGGAAGGCTGGGACGTCACCCTGGCGCATTTCGACTTCCGGGTCGGTGGGACAGCCGTGACCCGTTTCGGGCCCGGCGACGGCGAGATCTACATTGACGAGAGCCGCTACCTCGACATCGTCCCCGACACGCGGATCGTCTCGGCCGCGACGCTGATGGTCGGCGAGCGGCTCGGCTTCGCGGGATTGCTCACGGTCGCGTTCGCGCCGAGCGCTCGCGGCTGCCGGATGTCGTTCACCGAGCAGGGCGCCTATCTCGACGGTCTCGACAGGCCCGACGGCCACGAGGCCGGCTGGAGCGAGATGCTCGACCGGCTTGACGACGAACTCCGGGCACACGCGGCATGAGCGCGGTCGCTGCGCAGGGGACCGGCCTGGCGCGTCTCTACCAGGGGATGGGGCCGAATTCCTATCGCGTCCGTATCTTCATGGCCGAGCGGGGCATCACGGACGTCGAGATGGTCGAGGTCCGCCTCGACCTGGGAGAGCACAGGACCGACGCGCTCCGTGCGCTCAACTCGCTCGCGCGCATTCCGGTCCTGGTGCTGGCGGACGGCACGGCGATCTCCGAGAGCGTCGCCATCTGCCGCTATCTCGACGAGACGCGGCCGGGCACGCCGCTGTTCGGCTCGGCACCGGCCGAGCGAGCTCTGGTCGAGATGTGGAACCGACGCCTCGAACTGGAGATCTTCGCCCCCATCGGCAACGTTGCGCTGCACAGCGACCCGTTCTTCGCCGAGCGTCTCGTCCAGTTCCCGGCCTTCGCCGAGTCCGAGCGTGCGGCGGCGGCGGGGCGCTGGGCCTGGCTCGATGCCGAGATGAGCGACGGCCGCGCATTCGTCGCGGGCGAGACCTTCAGCGCCGCCGACGCGAGCGGCATGGTCGCCTCGTGGCTCGGCGAGATTCTCGGCATCGGCATACCGGAGACGGCCAGCCATGTCCGGGCGTGGGACGCGCGGATGCGGTCCCGGCCGAGCTGGAACGCCTGACGGCCATTCCGGGGACGCATGGTAGGTTCGTGAGCGCCTGGCAGATCGCGGGCGGCGACAGGGGAGTGCGCAATGCAGTCGAGGAGAAGGGGCCCGATCCGCCTCAAGGCTCCGTACCTTCGGCGCGTCTGGCTGGATCCGGAGCGGCTTCCCGAGACGCGCGACTATCCCTTCTCGCTCCCCGCCCTCGACGGCTTCGACCTCGCCTTCGCGCGCCCGATCACGATCATCGTGGGCGAGAACGGCACGGGGAAGTCGACGCTCCTCGAGGGGATCGCGGCGCTTGCCGGCTTCGACCGTGCCGGCGGCGGGAAGGGCTACCGGCCGGCAGATCACAGCCTCGCGCTTGCCGCCGACGGCAGCGACCTGGCAAGGGTCTTCCGGGCGTCGTGGCTGCCGAAGATCACCGATGGCTGGTTCTTCCGCGCCGAGAGCTTCTACACCGTCGCCCGCTATCTCGACGATGCGGCGCGCGAGCCGTTCAGCGGGCCGGCGCCGGACTACCTCTCCCACTCCCACGGCGAGGGGTTCCTGCGCTTCTTCGAGGAGCGCTGTCGCAGGCAGGGCATCTTCATCTTCGACGAGCCGGAGTCCGCGCTGTCGCCTGCGCGACAGGTCGAGTTCCTGCGACTGCTCCGCCGCATGGAGGAGTCCGGCATCATCCAGGTCATCATGGCGACCCACGCGCCCATCCTGATGGCCTATCCCGGCGCCGCGCTTCTCGGCCTGACCCCCGACGGGCTGGCCCCGATCGCCCTGGAGGACACCGCCCATTTCCGACTGACGCGGGAGTTCATCCTCGACCCGGATACCTTCCTGGCGGAGCGGCTCGACCCCAAGGACGACTGACGCCCCCATCCGGCTCTCGAAGCCGTGAGCGGATGTGAACGGATCATCCCGGAACCCGCATTGCCGCGGATCGCTTGTGCCCCAGGTGAGGCACCAAGACAGCGAGGAATCCGCGATGCTCAGGACCACCATCTCGACCCTTCTGCTCGGCACGGCGCTCGGGGTGGCGCCCCTGGCCGCCCAGCCGGCACTTGCCCAGGAGGTGTTCGAGACCGCGGAGCTCCCCATCCAGGTCGAGCGCTTCGCCGAAGGGCTGTCGCACCCCTGGGGCGTCGCCTTCCTGCCCGAGGGAGGGATGCTGGTGACGGAGCGTTCGGGGAACCTTCGTTTCGTCTCGGACGACGGGGAGGTGTCGGCGCCGATCCCCGGCGTGCCCAGCGTCGTCGCGCGCGGCCAGGGCGGCCTCCTCGATGTCACGCTGCATCCCGACTTCGCAGAGAACCGGCTGGTCTACTGGAGCTATTCGGAAGCCGGCGAAGGCGGCACCAACGGCACCGCGATCGCCCGTGGCCGGCTCGCTGCGGATATGAGCGGTCTCACCGACGTGGAAGTGATCTTCCGCCAGGAGCCCAAGGTGCGAAGCACGGCGCATTTCGGGTCGCGCCTCGTCTTCGACAACGACGGCTACCTGTTCGCCACGCTCGGCGAGCGGTCGGCGGCGCAGTACCGCGTCCTCGCCCAGGACCTCGGCACCCATCTCGGCAAGGTGATCCGCATCAACGCGGACGGCTCCGTTCCCGCCGACAACCCCTTCGTCGACCAGCCGGACGCGAAGCCCGAGATCTGGTCCTATGGCCACCGCAATCCACAGGGGATGGCACTCCACCCCGACACCGGCGCCATCTGGACCCATGAGCACGGGCCGCGCGGCGGGGACGAGATCTCCATTCCGCAGGCCGGCGAAAATCACGGCTGGCCGGTCTTTTCCTACGGCAGGGAGTACTCCGGCGCGCCAATCACGGACCTCGACGAGTACCCCCCGGAATTCGCGCAGCCGATCTACGAGTGGACACCTTCCATCGCACCGTCCGGCATGGCGTTCTACAACGGCGGCGCGATCAGCGAGTGGGAGGGCGACCTGTTCATCGGGGCGCTCGCTGCGACCAGTCTCCACCGATTGACGCTCGACGGCGACCGGGTGACCGGGGAGGAGACGCTGCTCGCCGACCTCGGGCTCCGCATCCGCGATGTCGCGAACGGCCCGGACGGCGCCCTCTACGTCCTCACGGACGAGCGCGACGGCGCGATCCTCAGGATCACTGCCGCCGACTGAGCATCAGCGCACGATCGCGATGAGCGTGCTTTCCTTGCCGCTCCTCTCGACCAGCCGGAAGAACGTCTTCGCACTGTCGGGATCGAGCCGGATGCAGCCATGCGAGGCGGGGCGGCCGAGGTTGCGCAGATCGGTCGTCCCGTGGACGGCGTAGCCCTCGTGGAAGAATACCGCCCAAGGCATCGGTGCGTTGTTGTACTGCCGCGACCGGTGCTTCGGTGAGAGCCAGTAGGCATTCCAGCGGCCGGTGGGGGTGGTGTATCCCTTGCGGCCGCTGGATACCGGGAAGGTGTGGATCAGTTTCTCGTCGAGATAGACGTACATCCGCTGCTCGGAGAGGTCGACGCGGGCGACGAGCGGCGATCCGGGGACTTCCCGGACATTCCCGATCATCGGGTCGGGGGTGATGCTCCCGACTTGCATGGTGTCGACCATCGCCGCCAGGGCGGTGTTCGCGCCGACGGCGACGCAGGCCACCGTCAGCAGGGCGAGAAGATGCCGTCCCATGAAGCGGCTCCCGCCGGCAGCGGTGCCGCCGCTACGGGGTGATGACCACACGCGAATTGCCCATGCCGTACTTGCTGATCAGCGCATAGAGCGTCGCGGCATTCCCCGGCGCCAGGCGGACGCAACCATGCGAGGCGCGGCTTCCGAGCTGCTTCACGGCCGTGGTGCCGTGGATGGCATAGCCGCCGCGAAAGAAGACCGAATGCGGCATCGGCGCATTGTTGTACTTGCGCGAATACCAGCTGCGCTCGAGGCGCTGCGGCCGATACGAGCCGGTCGGTGTGCCGTAGCCCGAGCGCCCGGTGGATACCGCCCAGTTGTACTTGCGGACGCCGTTCACCGAGACCTGCATGCGCTGGTTCGACAGCGAAATGCGCGCCTCCACGGTGGCCGCGTCGGCGGGCATGGCAAACATAAGCGTCGCCAACGCGACGAAGAGACCCAGAATCTTCATGGGATCAGCCCCTTTTCCTTGCGATCTGCCCGGCACCCCTGGATGCCGGGACTCAGTCCCCACGATGCAAGGCTACGCTAGCAATCCGCCGATGAACAACCTGTAACGAGGGTCACAGGCGGGCCGATCTTGCAGTGCACAAGGACCAAGCGGTGGCGACACAATCCATCGCTCGGGAAGAGGGCAGGAGGCCGGGCGCCGGCAGAGGGCACGAAGCCCCTGGTGCGGCGCAACCTCGGCAGGGGCTCTGCCCAAGACGGAGGCAAAGGTCTATGGTCCTCACCGCATTGTGAAGGCGGGAAGGCGGGGCAGCCGGGATCGGCCGCGCGCAGGAGAGCACTCAGTCATGTCGGTAGAAGTTCAGGTGCGGCGAACCACGGCCAACGACCTCCGGGTCAGGAAAGGCGGCGAGCCGATCGTCGCGCTCACCTCCTATCACGCCCATACCGCGGCAATCCTGGACGAGACCGTCGACTTCATCCTCGTCGGGGATTCGCTGGGCATGGTGATGCATGGCCTCGAGACGACGCTTCCCGTCACGCTCGACATGATGATCCTCCAGGGTCGGGCCGTGATGCGCGGAGCGAAGCGCTCCCTCGTCGTCATCGACCTGCCCTTCGGCAGCTATGAGGAGAGCCCGCAGGCCGCCTTCCGGACGGCGGCGCGGGTGATGAAGGAAACCGGCTGCGGGGCGATCAAGCTCGAAGGCGGCCAGCGCATGGCCGAGACGATCCGGTTCCTTGTCGATCGCGGCATTCCGGTGATGGGCCATGTCGGTCTCACCCCGCAGGCCTTCAACACGATCGGCGGCTTCAAGGTGCAGGGCCGCGACCCCCATGCCGCCGATGCCATCCGCGCCGATGCCGTGGCGGTGGCGGAAGCGGGTGCCTTCGCGGTGGTGGTGGAGGCGGTGGTCGAGCCGCTCGCCCGCGACATCACGGCCGCGATCGCCGTGCCGACGATCGGCATCGGCGCCTCCCCCGCGTGCGACGGACAGATCCTCGTCCTCGAGGACATGCTCGGGCTCAGCGCCCGCCCGCCGAAGTTCGTCCGCCGCTTCGGCAATCTCGCCGAAGGCATCAGGGCGGCGGTCGGCGACTACGCGGTGGCGGTGCGCGACCGGTCTTTCCCCGGGGAGGAGAACGTCTACCTGCCGAAAACCGCTCCGCCCGCATCGAAGACCTAGGCCCGCCGGTCCACGAAAAAAGCCGCGTTTGCATGGTGGAAGGCGCAGATATAATGTCCGCGCGCGCCATGAATGGCAGCTGAACCAAGAGTACCCATGACCGACATCTTCCGTGAAGTCGACGAGGACCTCCGTCGCGAGCGCTACAAGAAGCTGTGGGACCGCTTCGGCGCCTACGTGATTGCGCTCGCCGTGCTCATCGTCGTCGGCGTGAGCGGGTACAAGGCGTGGGAGTGGTGGGAGCGGACGCAGGCCGCCGCCACGGGAGACCGTTTCCTCGCCGCCCTGGAGCTTTCCGAGGGGGGGCAGCACGCCGAGGCGATCGCAGCGCTCGACGCGGTCGCAGCCGACGGCAGCGGCGATTATCCGGTGCTCGCGGACTTCAGGAGCGCCGGCGAAAGGGCCGCCGCGGGCGATCGCGAGGGGGCCGTCGCCGCCTATGATGCGATCGCCGCCCGCCGCGGCCTTCCGCTCCTCGTCGGCGATCTGGCGCGCATCCGGGCGGCGCTCCTGCTCGCCGATACCCAGACCCCGGAGGAGCTCCGGTCGCGGATCGGCGATCTCGCGCAGACCGGAAACCCGTGGCGTCACACCGCCCGCGAGATTCTGGGCCTCGCCGCCTATCGCGCCGGCGACCTGACCGGGGCGCGCACCTATTTCGACGAGATTGCCGACGATCAGGAATCGGCCCAGGGCGTCCGTCAGCGGGCCCAGCTCATGCTCGCGCTGATCGAATCGCGCCAGGGGCCGGCGGCGCCCGACCCGGAAGAGGGCTGAGCTGCCTCCGATCCTCCGAAGCGAGCGGCGGGAGCGCATGATGTCGGCAGGCGAGTTCAAGGTTGCCATCGTCGGGCGGCCGAATGTCGGGAAGTCGACCCTGTTCAACCGGCTCGTCGGCCGGAAGCTCGCCCTCGTCCACGACCTGCCCGGCGTCACCCGCGACCGGCGCGAGGGCGAGGCGCGGCTTGCCGACCTCCAGTTCACCGCGATCGACACCGCCGGCCTCGACGAGGCGGCCCCGGACAGCCTCGCCGGGCGCATGTTCGTCCAGACACGGGCCGCCATCGAGGATGCCGACGTCTCGCTGTTCGTCGTCGACGCGCGCGCCGGGATTACACCGCTCGACGCGCACTTCGCGACAATGCTCCGCGAGTCCGGGAGGCCAGTGATCCTGGTCGCCAACAAGGCCGAGGGCAAGGCCGGGGAGGGGGGCTACCTCGAATCCTTCTCGCTCGGCATGGGCGAGCCGGTGCCGATCTCGGCCGAGCATGGCGAGGGCATGGGCGATCTGCGCGACGCCCTTGCCGAGGCGCTCGGGCAACTGGAGGGCGGCGAGGCCGAGTCCGAAGAGGCCGACCGGCCGATCCAGATCGCCGTCGTCGGCCGGCCCAATGCCGGGAAATCGACGCTGATCAACCGGCTCATCGGCGAGGAGCGCCTGCTCACCGGGCCCGAGGCCGGCATCACCCGCGATTCGATCGCCGTCGACTGGCACTGGCGCGACCGCCGTTTCAGGGTGTTCGATACCGCCGGCCTCCGCCGCAAGGCCCGCGTCGACGGGAAACTCGAAAAGCTCGCGGTCGGCGACGCGCTCCGCGCCATCCGCTTCGCCGAGGTCGTCGTCCTGACGCTCGACGCCACCGCACCGTTCGAGAAGCAGGACCTGCAGATCGCCGATCTCGTCGAGAGCGAGGGCAGGGCGATCGTCATCGCGCTGGACAAGTGGGATCTGGTCGAGGACCGGCAGGTCAAGCTCAAGGAAATGCGGGAAGACGCCGAACGCCTGCTGCCCCAGATCCGCGGGGTCACGCTCGTGCCCGTCTCGGGTCTCACCGGCACCGGGATAGACCGGCTCGCCCAGGCAATCCTCTCTGCCTACGAGGTGTGGAACACCCGCCTGCCGACGGCGCAGCTGAACCGCTGGTTCTCGGGCATCGTCGAACACCATCCGCCGCCCGCCGTATCGGGACGGCGCCTCAAGATACGCTACCTCACCCAGGCCAAGGCACGCCCGCCGAGTTTCGTCGCATTCTGCTCGCGCCCCGAGGCCCTGCCCGAGGCATGGAAGCGCTACCTGATGAATGCCCTCCGCGAGGACTTCAAGCTGCCGGGCACGCCGATCCGCCTGTTCCTCCGCAAGGGCGAAAACCCCTACGAGGGGAAGGACCGCAAGCGATCCGGCTGAGCGGCGGTTGACCCCGGGCCGCGGCGGCCTCCACCATGCCGCCGTCGGCCGCCGGACCAGCGATGATTCTCTTCAAGACACTCGCCCTCTTCGTCGTAACGGCGCTTGCCGAGATCGTCGGCTGTTACCTGTTCTACTACTGGCTGAGGAAGGATGGGGCTGCCTGGCTGCTGGTGCCGGGCGTCGCAGCGCTCGTCCTCTTCGCCTGGCTTCTCACACTCCATCCCGCCGCATCGGGACGCGTCTATGCGGCCTATGGCGGGGTCTATATCGCCTCGGCGCTCGCCTGGCTGTGGGTCGTGGACGGTCTCGCGCCGACGCGCTGGGACACCGCCGGGGTCGCGCTGGCGCTGGCGGGAACCGCCGTCATTGTCTGGGGTGGCTGGCAGACCGGTTCTTGACAAGCCGCCAAGTCAGGAACATAAAGAGAACATAGGGGTCGGGGAGATTCCATGGCCGTTGCCAAGTTCAAGTCTTCGTTCGTCTGCCAGAACTGCGGCGCCGCGAGCCCGCGCTGGCAGGGCAAGTGCGACGACTGCGGCGCCTGTAACTCCTTCGTCGAGGAAGCGGCGGGCGGCGGCGGCGTCGCCGCCGGGCCGGTTCGGAGCGGTCGCAGGGGCAGGGTGATCGCCCTTTCGCCCCTCGCCGGCGAGACGCCGGAGGCGCCGCGGATCGTGACGGGTATCGGCGAGTTCGACCGGGTAACCGGGGGCGGCGTGGTGCGCGGATCGGCCTTGCTCGTCGGTGGCGACCCCGGCATCGGCAAGTCGACCCTGCTCCTCCAGGCGGCGGGCGCGCTGGCCCGGAACGGCCATCGGGTGGTGTACGTGTCGGGGGAGGAGGCGATCGCGCAGATCCGCCTGCGCGCGGCCCGGCTGGGCGTCACCGACGCCCCGGTCCTGCTCGCCGCCGAGACCAGCGTCGAGGACATCCTCGCCACCCTCGAGGACGACCGGCCGCCGGCGCTGCTCATCGCCGATTCTGTTCAGACGCTGTGGACGGGCATGGCGGACTCCGCCCCGGGCACGGTGACCCAGGTCCGGGCGGCAACGCAGGCTTTGATCCGCTACGCCAAGCAGACCGGCACGGCCGTCATCTTCGTCGGCCACGTCACCAAGGAAGGCCAGATCGCGGGTCCGCGCGTCGTCGAGCACATGGTCGACGCCGTCCTCTATTTCGAGGGCGAGGGCGGACATCACTTCCGCATCCTGCGCGCGGTCAAGAACCGTTTCGGCCCGACCGACGAGATCGGCGTGTTCGAGATGACCGGCACGGGGCTCGGCGAGGTGCCGAACCCGTCGGAACTGTTCCTGGGCGAGCGGAACGCCGCGACTCCCGGGGCGGCGGTGTTCGCCGGCATGGAGGGGACCCGGCCGCTCCTCGTCGAGATCCAGGCGCTCGTCGCCCCGACCGCGCTCGGCACGCCGCGCCGGGCCGTGATCGGCTGGGACCAGCAGCGGCTGGCGATGATCCTCGCCGTGCTCGAGTCGCACTGCCGGGTGCGGCTCGCGGACTGCGACGTCTATCTCAACGTCGCCGGCGGCCTCAGGATCGGGGAGCCCGCGGCCGACCTTGCCGTGGCCGCGGCGCTGGTGTCGTCGCGGGTGAACGCGGCCCTGCCGTCCGATTGCGTCTACTTCGGCGAGATCCGCCTGTCGGGATCGATTCGGCCGGTCTCCCATGCGGGTGCGCGCCTCAAGGAGGCGCGGTAACTCGGCTTCGGCCGCGCCGTGATGCCCCGCGCCTCGCTGGCCGACGAGCGGGCGTCGGAGGATCTCTGCGGCATCGATCAGCTTATCGACCTCGTCGCGGGGATCGCCGCGACCGCCCGCGGTGGACGGCCCGCGGAGGCGGACGAGGCCGCCTGAGGCCGGTGCCGCGCCGGACCCCTCGGGTTCCCGGCTGTTGACAATGGGGCGCGGCACCGCCATGTCCGCTTGTCCGGCCGCGCGACGTGTCGCGGGCGCGGCTTCCAGAGTTGTGCTAGGCAGTCGCATTCGACGCGGCGCGCCGTGCTTATCGCGGGTTTGCAGGAATGCCGGTTACAGTCCTCGACGTCATTGTCGTCGTCGTCGTGCTGCTCTCTGCGGTGCTCGCGATGGTCCGCGGGTTCGTGCGCGAGGTGCTCTCCGTCGCCTCCTGGGTCGCTGCCGCTGCGGCCGCGTACCTGCTCTATCCCCACGCCCTGCCGCTGGCGCAGTCCTATATCGACAGCAACACCGTTGCGATCATCGTGTCGGCTGCCGCGATCTTCTTCATCGCGCTGATCATCGCCAGCTACATAACGATGAAGATATCGGATTTCGTCATCGACAGCCGCGTCGGCGCCGTCGATCGCGTCCTTGGGTTCATCTTCGGGGCGCTCCGCGGCATCCTCCTGATGATCGTGGCGCTGTGGTTCTTCAACTTCCTCGTCAGGGAGCCGCAGCCCTGGATCGCCAATGCCAGGACGATGCCGCTCCTCGTGTCGGGCGGAGACTGGCTGATCGGCCTGCTGCCGCCCGATTTCGAGGCTTGGATTCAGGAGAAGATCAGGGGCGGCGGGGGCGGCGGCGCGGCGCCGAGCGAGACCCCGGCCGGCGATCCGCTCGGCGAGCTGCCGGCATCCGAGGACGACCAGGGCTATCCGCAGGATCAGCAGCGCGACATCGATTCGCTGTTCGAGAACAACGACAGCTTCGCGCCACAGTAGGGATTGGACGCCGTGCGGGCGGGGCAGGGCAGCAAGAGGACCGGTCGATGAGCGGCGAACGCCACCTGCCCTTCGGCAGCGACGACAAGTTCCACGAGGAATGCGGTGTGTTCGGCGTGTTCGGGCACCAGGACGCCGCGAAGCTGACCGCCCTCGGGCTGCACGCCCTGCAGCACCGCGGTCAGGAAGGTGCCGGAATCGTTTCGCATGACGGTGCGGGCTTCCATGCCGAGCGGCATTTCGGTCTCGTCGGCGATACGTTCACGCGCCGTGCCGTCATGGACCGGCTGCCCGGCCACCGGGCGATCGGCCATAACCGCTATTCGACCCATGGCGGTCCGAGCGACCGGAACATCCAGCCGCTCTTCGCCGAGTTCTCCGGCGGCGGATTCGCGGTCGCCCACAACGGCAACATAACCAACGCGCAGGCGCTCCAGCAGCTCCTCCAGCAGCGCGGCTCGATCTTCACATCGACCTCCGACACCGAAGTTCTTCTCCACCTGATCGCGACCAGCCGCGGCGTGCGTCTGGTCGACCGCATGATCGACGCCCTCAACAACATCGAGGGGGCCTGGTCGCTGGTCTGCCTGTCGTCGAAGAAGATGATCGGGGCGCGCGATCCCCACGGCGTCCGGCCGCTGGTGCTCGGCGATCTCGACGGAGCGCCGATCCTCGCCTCGGAGACCTGCGCGCTGGACATCATCGGGGCGCGCTTCGTGCGGGACATCGAGCCCGGCGAAACGGTGATCATCACGCCGCAGGGAATCGAGAGCCTGCGGCCCTTCGCGCCGAAGTCGGCGCATTTCTGCATCATCGAATACGTCTATTTCGCCCGTCCGGATTCCGTGATCGCCGGACGCGGCGTGTACGACGCCCGGAAGCGGATCGGAGCCGAACTCGCCGGCGAGAAGCCCGCGGCGGCGGATCTCGTCGTCCCGGTGCCGGATTCCGGAACGCCTGCGGCGATCGGCTTCGCCGAAGCGGCAGGCATCCCGTTCGATCTCGGCATCATCCGCAATCACTATGTCGGGCGGACCTTCATCGAGCCGAGCGAGGCGATCCGCGACATGGGCGTCAAGCTGAAGCACAATGCCAACCGGGCGGTGCTTGCCGGCAAGCGCGTCGTGCTGGTCGACGATTCGATCGTGCGGGGGACGACGTCGCTCAAGATCGTGAAGATGGTCCGCGATGCCGGTGCGACCGAAGTCCACATGCGCATCGCGAGCCCGCCGACCACCCATTCGTGCTTCTACGGGGTCGACACCCCTGAACGCTCGAAGCTCATCGCCTCGCGGATGTCGGTCAAGGAGATGGCCAGCTACATAAAGGTTGACAGTCTCGAGTTCCTCACCATGGACGGGCTCTATCGCGCCGTGGGCGAGGAGGGGCGGGAGACCGGCGCCCGCAAGTTCTGCGACGCATGTTTCAGCGGCGACTATCCGATCCGCCTGACCGACTTCGAGCGGAAGCGGGAGGCCGAGGCGGAGGAGCGCATCACGGTCGCCGCCGGCGAGAACCTCGTCGAACTGGCCCGGATGGCAAAGGCCGGATGACGCAGCCGCTCGGCAATCGCGTCGCCCTGGTGACGGGGGCGTCGCGCGGTATCGGGCGCGCCGCCGCGCTCGGCCTCGCGGCAGCCGGTGCCCACGTCGTCGCCGTGGCCCGCACCGTGGGCGGCCTCGAGGAACTCGACGACGAGATCCGGGCTGCGGGCGGCGCGGCGACGCTCGTCCCGCTCGACCTCAAGGACTTCGCTGCGATCGACCGGCTCGGTGCCGCGATCTACGAGCGCTGGGGGCGGCTCGACATGCTGCTCGGCAATGCTGCCGTGCTGGGCGTCATCACGCCGCTCGGCCATCTCGCTCCGAAGATCTTCGAAGAACTGATGGCGATCAACGTCACGGCGAACTGGCGCCTGATCCGCTCGATGGATCTCCTGCTGCGGCAGTCTGATGCCGGGCGCGTCCTGTTCCTCACCTCGGACGAGGCCGAACGAGGCCGTCCGTACTGGGGGCCATACGCGGCAAGCAAGGCGGCGCTGCAGGCTCTCGCCCTGGCCTATGCGGCGGAGCTGAAAAGCACGCCGGTCACGGTCAACCTTTTCGATCCCGGTGCCATCCGGAGCAAGCTGCGGACGCAGGGCCGCCCCGGCGAGGACCCCGAAGGCGTGCCGCCGCCCGAGACCGTGGTGTCGGAGATCGTCCGCCTGCTGTCGCCCGGGTTCGATGGGACCGGGGCCACGATCCGTTTCGCGCGAGAGGACGCCAGGGACAGGGCCGGTAGCTAGACCGGACCCCGGTAGACGCGCTGATAGCGGTGGGCGAGGCCGGTAAGGTATTCGTAGTCGATGGTGCCGGCGCTCGCGGCGACCTCGTCGACCGGGATGTTGGCGCCGAACAGTTCCACCCAGTCGCCGCGTCCGACCTGCGGGAGGTCGGTCACGTCGAGCGCAAGCAGATCCATCGAGACGCGCCCGACGAGGGGGATGCGGCGACCGGCGGCGAAGGCGCTCGCACCGGGCCGAGCGTCGGTCGAGCCGGCGGCGCGGATATAGCCGTCGGCATAGCCGACGCCGACGATCGCGATGCGGCTGTCGCGCCGGAGGGTTTCGGTGGCCCCGTAGCCGACGGTCTCGCCCGCGGGCACGTCGCGGACCTGGAGGATGCGCGCCTCGAGGGTGACGACGGGGCGCATCGGATTGGGGACGCCCTGGACGGCGCGCCCGCCATAAAGGGCGATGCCGGGGCGGACGAGGTCGAAATGATACTCGGCACCGAGGAAGATGCCGGCCGAGTTGGCGAGCGAGGCGGGCATCGCCGGCAGGGCCGCGACGACGGAGCGGAAGGACTCGAGCTGCCGTTCGTTGAGGGGATGATCCGGGGTGTCGGCGCAGGCGAGGTGGCTCATGACGAGGGCGATGCCGAGGCCTTCGGCGAGCCCGGTCTGTCCCGCGAGGGCGCGGCACGTGCCCAGGTCGATGCCGAGCCGGTTCATGCCGGTGTCGACATGGAGCGCGGCCGACGTCGGGACGCCGGTAGCCCTGACGCCGGCCCATTCCTCGATCTCGGGCAGGGAATTGAGGACCGGGCGAAGGTCAGCCGCGACGTAGTCCGCCGCATCTCCGATCAGGCCGCCGAGCACGTAAATGGTTGCCGAAGGGGCGACCGCCCGGACGCGAAGGCCCTCCTCGGGCAGGGCGACGAAGAACGTCCCGCAACCCGCGGCGGCGAGCGCCGGGACAGCGTGGTCGATCCCCAGACCGTAGGCGTCGCCCTTCACCGCCGCGGCGGTCGCCGCCGGCTGGGCCCGGTCGGCCAAGGCGCGCCAGTTCGCGGCGAGCGCATCAAGGTCGATCGTGAGCCGGCCCGCCGCGCCAGACGGATTGTCCGTCATGATGGCGCCTCACGTTCCGTTGGCGGCCCTGGCATAGGCGGTGATGATTTCCGGCCAGCCCTTCTTGCCGGCCATGTCGTTCCGGTACTTCTCCCAGTCGCCCTGGTGGCGGAAGAAGTCGCGGTGGACCAGCAGCACGTTTGTGCGGTCGCCGTCGAGGGGCGAGAAGCGGACATCCAGGCGGCTTGCCGTGGCTTCGCTGTCCTCGGGGCTGCGGTCGGGGGCGATCTGCCAGGCGACGACGATGTGATGCGGCCGGTCGAAGGACAGTACCTTGCCCCACAGGCGCTCGCTGCCGTCCTTCGCCCGCTCGAAGGCGCGTCCGCCCATCTTCGGCTCGATGCCGATCTCGGCGAGGTTCGCCTGGCCCCAGGTGAGTCCGCGCGGCCACCAGCGGTCGAACTCGTCGACGAAGACCTCAAAGGCCCGCTCGGGAGGCACGTCGACGGCCTGGCTGAGCGTCAGGATGTCCTTGGTGCCGCCCACCTGGGGCGCGCCCGCGGTGTCGTCCTTGCGTCCGAACAGGGCCTTGAAGATCATCGTGTGCTCCCTCAGGGGCCGTAGCTTGGCAGGTGGTCCTCACGCGCGAGGTTGGAGAAGCGCGTGACGCTGTCCTCGAACCATAGCCGCACGGTGCCGGTCGGGCCATGACGCTGCTTGCCGATGATCACCTCGGCGATGCCGTGGACCTGCTCCATCTCGTTCTGCCACTGCTCGTGCTCGATGGTGCCGAGCTTGGGCTCCTTGTTCTTGAGATAGTACTCCTCGCGATAGACGAACAGGACGACGTCGGCGTCCTGCTCGATCGAGCCCGATTCGCGGAGGTCGGAAAGCTGCGGACGCTTGTCGTCGCGGTTCTCGACCTGGCGTGAGAGCTGCGACAGCGCCAGCACCGGCACGCTCAGCTCCTTGGCGAGCGACTTGAGCTGGTTGGTGATCTCGGTGACTTCCTGGACGCGGCTGTCGCCCTTCCTGCTCGACCCCTGGAGGAGCTGGATGTAGTCGATGATCATCAGGTCGAGACCGCGCTGGCGCTTCAGGCGCCGGGCCCGGGCCGCAAGCTGGCCGATGGTCAGGCCGCCGGTCTGGTCGACATAGAGCGGCACCTGGTTCATCGCCTGCGCCGCCTCGGCGATGGCGCTGAACTGCTGCTCGGTGATGCGGCCGCGGCGGATGTCGGAGGAGGGCACGCCGGACTGCTCGGCGATGATGCGGGTGGCGAGCTGCTCGGCGCTCATTTCGAGCGAGAAAAAGCCGACGATGCCGCCATTGACCGTCTTGGTCGTCCCGTCGGGCTGCACCTCGCCGCGCCATCCGCGGGCGACGTTGAAGGCGATGTTGGTGACGAGCGACGTCTTGCCCATGCCCGGCCGGCCGGCGATGATCACCAGGTCCGACGCCTGCAATCCGCCCATGAGCCGGTCGAGGTCGGTCAGGCCCGAGGCGATGCCCGACAGGTGGCCGTCGCGCTTGTAGGCGGCGCTCGCCATGTCGATCGCAGTGACGAGCGCGGTGTCGAAGGACTGGAAGCCCGAATTGACCTGGCCCTTCTCGGCCACCTCGTAGAGGCGCCGTTCCGCCTCCTCGATCTGCTCGCGCGGGGCCATCTCGACGGGGGCATCATAGGCGACGTTGACCATGTCCTCGCCGATGCCGATCAGCGCCCGTCGGAGCGCAAGATCGTAGATGCTGCGGCCATAGTCCTCGGCGTTGATGATCGTCGTCGCTTCCGCCGCGAGACGCGCCAGGTACTGGTTGAGCGTGATGTCGCCGATGGCGAGATCGGCGGGCAGGAAGGTCTTGAGCGTGACCGGGTTGGCGATCTTGTTGGCGCGGATCAGTTCGCCCGCCACCTGGTATATCTTGCGGTGGACCGGCTCGTGGAAGTGGGTCGCCTCGAGGAAGTCGGAGACCCGGTAGAAGGCTTCGTTGTTGACGAGGATGGCCCCGAGCAGCGCCTGTTCGGCCTCGATGTTCTGCGGGGGCGAGCGGTAGGGCTGCTCGGTCTGGACAATGGTGCGCGCCGCAAGGGCCATTCTCGTTCGCTCTCCCGATACGCGTGACGACTCAATGCCCGAATGCGAACAGAACGTGATCTGTCGCACAGGGGAACGGCCCCGACAACCATGTGATGACCGTACGCGCCGGGCGGCGCGCCATGCGGCGGGACTCGACTCGCGCGCCCGCCGTCATCGAATTGTTAAGGAATGTGGCGGCCGCCGGGAAGAGCCGATCCGATCGCATGCGCACCGCACACCGAATCCCCGGCACTCACAGGCGGGCGAGATAATTCGCTTCGCCCTTGCACGACTCACCCCGTTGACGGCGATTCGACGCCACCTATTCGCGTTCGAGAAGGCGGTACGCGATGTCGGGCGCCATGCCCGCTTCGGCCCGGGCGACGGCATAGGCGGCGTAGACATCGAGATCTTCCACGCAGATCGCGCGTTCGCAGGGCTCAAGGCCGGCGCGCGGCACGAAGTCGGCCGGCTTGACCACGGCATACGCCGAGACCTCGGCGCGGTCCTCTCCGACGACGAGGAGGGCATAGAGGAACGGCCTGTCCTTTCCGGTCTCCCGTTCGGGCGGAGGCCACGCCTGGGCAACCCACACGTCGTCAGTTACCGCCTTCAGCCGGACAAGCGCGTTCTTGCCGGGTGGGTCGGCGCTGGTCATCCGGTAGTGGTCGCCATCGCGCTGGAGAACGTGGATCTCGTCGGGGTGATCGGCAACGTGGAAGACGATCCGCTCGAACGGGAACGAAGCGTTGTCCGGCGCGATCAGCGGGATCCAGCTGACGAAGCAGCCGCTCAGGGCCAGCGAGAGGGCGAGGAGCGGGCCGAGCCGGAGGAGGCGGAGAAGATGACGCATCGGTCAGGACTTGAGCCCGGGACGAACGGTCGGCCATGGTGCGCAGGAAGGCGGGCGCTTCTGTGGCCGCGTCATGGAGAGAAACGGGGGCGCCGTGACCGACAAGGCAAAGGCGATCGAGGTCCACTACTGGTCGACGCCGAACGGCCGGAAGGTCACGGTGATGCTCGAGGAACTCGGCGTCCCCTACACGGTCGCCTTCGTCGACATCAATGCGCGCGAGCAGTGGACGCCGGAGTTCAATGCGATGTCGCCCAATCACCAGATCCCTGCAATCCGCGATCCCGATGGTCCTGGCGGGGCGCCGATCACGGTGTTCGAGTCAGGCGCGATCCTGCTCTATCTCGGGCGGAAATTCGGCCGCTTCTACCCGCGCGACGACGCGCGGCGACGGGTCGAGGTCGAGGAATGGCTGTTCTGGCAGGTGGCGAGCTTCGGACCGCTCCTGGGTCAGGCACACCACTTCAATTTCGCGGCGGCGGAGGAGGTCCCCTACGCGATCGAGCGCTACGCCGTCATCGCCCGCCGCCTCTATGGGACGCTCGACGCCCGCCTCGCCGGGCGGGACTACGTCGCCGCCGAGGCGTTCACCGTCGCCGACATCGCGCTGTTCGGCTGGGTCCATCGCCACGAGCGCCAGCGCATCGATCTCGCCGACTTCCCCCATGTCCAGGCGTGGTTCGAGCGCATCGGGGCGCGTCCGGGCGTCCGGCGCGGCATGGCGGTGATCAAGCCCGGCCACGACGACCGGGCGACGCTCAACCCGAAGCGGATTCGCGCTGCGGCGAGCGACGCTTCCGGCTGAGCAGGGTCTTCGGACGCCGCGCCTCGGCGATCTTGAACAGCGAGAACGTCCGGTTCATGAAGTTCGCGACGGCCGCCACGCCCTTCTGGAACTCGCGGAGTTCCGGCGTCCATTCCGCCTCGACGAGGCGCATCGGGCGGGTCGGGTCGGTCGCCTCGAAGCGAACGTAGAACCACGGCTCGCCCCGTCGCAGCGAGAGCGGCTTCTTGGTGTCGTACCATTCCAGCGCCCACATCATCTGGCGCGGCCAGATATGCGCCGGGAACCGTCCGCCGACCAGCACGCCGGGCCAGCCGTTCATGACGTAACTGGCATAGGGCGGGAGCTGGCTGACATAGACCGGCTCGTCGGCGATGAAGATATAGGGCGTGATGAGCTGGATGATCGGGCGATCGGGGTGCCGCCACTCGCGCTTGTTGACGATGGCCAGCATGTCGTTGAGCGCATTCGGGCGGATCGCCGACTTGTCGCCGTCGAGATTGACCAGCCCGGGACGGCCGTCCTTGTCGTAGCGGAAGGCGAGGTTGACATCGATCGGGCAGGGGACCTCGAACAGCCTCGCCTCGTGGTCGAGCACGGCCGGGCAATAGGCAACGGCCTTGGCATGTTCCGGCGCCGGTTCGGTCCGGGTCAGCCGGCGCGGCGCATCCCAGATGAAGGCGGCCTTGTCCGTGTCGAGCAGCCAGCCGACCTCGACCGCCCGCGCGGTCGTGGGAGGGGCCTGGTCGCCGTTGAGAAGCGGGAGCCTGATCATGATTGCCTCGCGGTTGCTCCCTGTTTCCCTTGGGGGGTGGCTCGCGGTCAAGCCCCGCCGCGTCGATGAACGATCGGCGAAGGCAGTCTTAAGCAAGCATTCAGGATGACTATGAAAACCTGACGGCATCGGATGACGGCGGATCGGCCGCTGCTCATCGCAAGGCAAGACAGGAGCCTGTCATGGCACGGTTCGATATCGGGGCGCCGGAACTGGCGACGATGGCCGAGCGGCAGCCCAATCCCGAGGGCCTGTTCCAGCTTGGCATGCTTTACGCCAACGGAGACGACGTCGACGTGGATCTCGTCGCGGCCCACAAGTGGTTCAATCTCGCGGCCCAGCGCGGCTGTTCGGAAGCCGCCTGGCACCGGCAGAGCATCGCCGAGGAAATGACCGCCGCACAGATCGCCGCCGCGCAGCGCGCCGCCCGCGAATGGCTCCAGGCCCACTGAGGGCTCCGAAAGCGACGACCTAGCCGCGCGGTTGGGCGTCCAAGGGAGGAATGCTGATCCCGCGCCGCCCCATCTCCGCGGCGAGCCTGGGCGGGACAGGACGGCAGGCGCAATGCCGGGCATGCCCGACGTGCCAGGCGATGCGCTGGTCGAGGGTCGGGTTCTTCGGCATCGGATTGGCGCGGTGCCAGTCGGCGCCTTCCTTGTCCATCCGCGCTGCCCTCGTTCAGGCCCGTCGTCCGTCAAGCGGCCGCCCCGGGTTCGGGAC
>JAEZEN010000077.1 GCA_023433185.1 Pseudomonadota bacterium
GCCGGGCGGGGCCGGGCGCCTGGGGGGGCCGACGATGGTCGCCCACCTCCACGGCGACTGCACCGAGGGGGGCCGCGTGCGCATGCGCCTGATGCTCGACCGCGCCGGCCAGGCCGCGGCCTTCGCCCTTCCCGCAACGGACACGCCGAACATGGCCGACGACCCGCAACTCCGCGAATTCACCGCCTCCCCGAGGTTCCGCCGCGCGCTCGTCACCGACGGGCGAAGCGCAGCGGGCATGGCGGTCGCCCGCGCCCTCAGCGCGGCGGGCGCCGCGACCATCTTCGCCGGCGTCCGCGACCGCTGGAAGCCGTTCCCGGAAGCGGAAGCGCTGGCCGAGATTCGCGGCGTCGAACTGGGCTCGCGGGACCCCGGCGACGAGCGCGCGGGGGCCCGACTCGCCGCCGACATCGGCGGCAAGACCGACATCCTCGTCAACACCGCGGCGCACGTCCGGCCCGGCGGCTTCACGGACGGGCGGGTGACGGCGTTCCGCGACGCGCTCGAGAGCGATGCGCTGGGCCTCGCCCGGCTCGCCGCCGCCTTCGGCCCGGCGATGCGCGGCCGCGGCGCCGACGGTGCCAACAACGCCGTCGCCTGGGTCAACTGCCTGTCGGTCCATGCCCTCGTCAACTGGCCCGCCTATGGCGCATGGTCGGCGGGACAGGCGGCGGCGTTGTCGATCGCCGAGTGTCTCCGCGCCGAACTGCGGCCGGGCGGCATCCGGGTGATCAACGTCTTCTCGGGTCCCCTCGACACCGAGTGGTTCCAGACCGTGCCTCCGCCGAAGCTCGCGCCCGCCGCGCTTGCCGCCGCCGTGGTCGCGGCGCTGGAGGGCGGCATCGAGGACGTCTTCGCCGGCGACGTCGCCAGGGACATCCGCGACCGCCTCGCGCGCAACCCCAAGGCCGTCGAACGGGAACTGGCCGAATGAGCGCCGCCCTCCTCGCCACCCTCGCCACCGCGATCGGCACCGGCTCGGTCGAGATCGTCGACCTGACCCATCCCCTCGACCCGGACTTCCCGGTGATCGTCCTGCCGCCGGAATTCGGCCAGTCGGCGCCGTTCAGGATGGAGACGATCTCGCGCTACGACGCGGGCGGCCCGGCCTGGTACTGGAACAACATCACCGTCGGCGAGCACACGGGCACGCATCTCGATGCGCCGGTCCACTGGATCACGGGGCGCGACCTGCCGGCCAACAGCGTCGACGCCATGCCGCCGCGGACGATGATCGCGCCGGCCGCCGTGGTCGACATGAGCGCCGCGGCGGCGGCCGACCCGGATGCGCTGCTGACGCCGGCGATCCTCGCGGACTGGGAGGCGCGACACGGCCGGATCGCCGAGGGCAGCTGGGTGCTGCTGCGTACCGACTGGTCGCAGCGGTCCGGCGCGGCCTACGCCAACCTCCGCGACGACGGCGCCCATACGCCGGGCCCGGATGCCGAAGCCATGCGCTGGCTGGTGCATGAACGCGGCATCCTCGGCTTCGGCACCGAGACGATCGGCACCGATGCGGGGCAGGCATCCCACTTCAACCCGCCCTATCCGGCCCACCACTATCTCCATGGTGCCGGCCGCTACGGGCTGCAATGCCTCGCCAAGCTCGACCGATTGCCGCCGACCGGGGCGCTGATCCTCGCCGCGCCACTCAAGATCCGGCACGGCTCGGGCAGCCCGCTGCGGGTTCTCGCCCTCGTCGCCCATGACCAATAGTTATGGCGAAAGTCTCCATAGTTGGTTGTACGCTGACGTTCGGCGCGCATGAATGGGCCACGCGCTCGATCCGATCCGGGATGGCTCCGGCTCCCGACCTTCGATGGAGGTGGCATGTTCGCACAATCCGCCAGGACCGCTCCGTCCCCTGCCCGCATTCGGCTGGCCGCCTCGGCGGTCGCCCTGGCGGCGCTGATCCTGCCGGGCGCGGCGAGCGCCCAGGATGCAAGCTGGGAGTTGCGCAGGACCGCCGAGGAGGCCGCCGCCGCGACCGCCGCCGGAATCGCCGACGCCGCCAGGGATGGCGGCAAGGTCGATGCGCCGACCGGCAAGAAGATCGGCATCCTGCTGCTCTCGGGCCAGTCGCCGGCGAACCAGCGCGTCGTCTCCGCGGCCGAGGAGATCTCCGAGAAGTTCGGCTTCGAGGTGATCGTCTGCGACCCGAATTTCGACCCGCAGAAGGTCGCCCAGTGCGCCACCTCGCTGGTCGCCCAGCAGCCCGACGCGATCATGTCGACCAGCCAGAGCGCGCTGGCCCTCGGCGCCTCCCTCAGCGACGCCGCCGAGGCTGGCATCCCGTGGTTCAGCCTCGTCGCCGGCGTCGATCCCCACCCGGCGCTGATCCCCTACGGCATCACCGGCCGCGAGATCGGGGCGGTCTACGACGCCTGGCTGTTCGAGGAGATCGCCAAGCGCAAGGGCGACGATGCCCCGCGCAAGGTGCTGGCGATGGGCGCGCCGGCTCTCGGCCTCGCCCTCCTGGCCCAGCAGGAGCAGCTCGTCGCGGACGCCGAGGCCGCCGGGGTCGACATCGTCGAACTACACGACCTCGACCTGCCCAACATCGTCCAGGACACCCTTGCCGTCGCCAAGCGCGTCGTCACCCAGCATCCCGACCTCGGCGGGACGTGGACGGTGTGCGACTTCTGCGTGCCGCTCATCGCCCAGGCCTTCGACACCGAGGGCCTTACCGGCGAGGGCCGGCCCGTGGTCGGTGGCAACTACACGATGCCGCAGACCGCGGACCTCCTGCGCTCCGGCAAGGTGGACGGCGTCGTCGACGTGCCGTTCGAGGCGTCTGTCCACGTCGCCTTCGACCAGCTCCTCCAGAAATGGGCGCGCGGCAAGGAGATCAATGCCGACCCGGCGGTCTTCGAAAACGGCTACGGCCTCGCGTTCATGGCGCCGTACATGGTGACCAAGGACAACATCGGCGACGGCCCGATCCCCATCTTCGGGACCGACTACGAGACCTACTTCCACACCAAGTGGAAGGAAGAGTTCGGCGCCGGCGGCTGAGCCGCCGGAGCGGAAGCCCGCGCGTTCGACATCCAGCGGGAACGACAACGCCGGCCTCCGGCGCCAACGAAAAGAAGCGAACGCGTGGAGACTCGGGCCAGGGAACGACCC
>JAEZEN010000082.1 GCA_023433185.1 Pseudomonadota bacterium
CGGTCGTGTACTTGATCTGCTCCATGGCGAAGGACGACGAGACGTCCGAGATGTCGATCTTCGCGATGAGACGCTTGTAGAAGGCGTCATAGGCCTCGATGTCCGGCACCACGACGCGGAGCAGGTAGTCGACCTGGCCGGCCATCCGGTAGAACTCGACGACCTCGGGAAAGTCGCGGATGACCTCGGCGAAGCGCTTCAGCCACTCGTCGTTATGCTGGTTGGTGGTGATCGCGACGAAGGCGGTAACGCGGGTATTGACCTTCCTCGGGTCGAGGAGCGCGACCCGGCCGGTGATCACCCCCTCCTCCTCGAGCTTCTGGATGCGGCGCCAGCATGGCGTCGTCGAGAGCCCGACGCGACGCCCGATCTCGGCCACTGGAACCGTGGCGTCTTCCTGGAGAATCTGGAGGATCTTGCGATCGAGCCTGTCGACCATCATGGGGTTCCTGACAATCTCATTCCGGGATTCGGAATGAGCTGGAATACAGTATCAGATTGCACTCGATTGGGGAATATTATCCTGCATAGCCAGCTCTGCCGCGATGGCCTCTCGGGCGAAGGGCAGGAGTTCGGCCTCGAACCACGGATTCCTCCGCAGCCAGCCATTGTTGCGCCAGGATGGGTGCGGGAACGGTATGACCATCGGCTCCCGCGTCGCCGCCGCGATCCCGCGCCAGGCCGCGACCGTCTCGGTCAGCGACTTCCGGGCGAATGCGCCGAGGTGCCAGGCATGGGCGTAGGAGCCCACGGCAAGCAGGAGCCGCAGTCGCGGCAGGGCGGCGAAGAGCGGCGCCCGCCACGCCGGCGCGCATTCGCGCCGCGGGGGCCGGTCGCCGCCGTGCCGGTCGAGGCCGGGGAAGCAGAACCCCATCGGCGTGATCGCGATGCGGCGCGCGTCGTAGAAGGTCTCCGAATCGACCCCCATCCATGCCCGCAGGCGGTCGCCCGAGGCGTCGGTGAAGGGCGTGCCGGAGGCATGGACGCGGGTCCCCGGCGCCTGGCTCGCGACGCAGATCGTCGCGGTCGCCGCGACGCGCAGCACCGGCCGCGGCTCGTGCGGAAGCGGCGCCCCGCGCGGCGCATCGCGGCAGATGCGGCAGGCGCGGATGCGCGCGGCGAGCGCGTCGAGGCTCTCCGTCGGGATGGCTGGGTCGCTGGACATCGCCCCTTAGATGGCGATGGCCGGCGCCGAAGTCAGGGGGTGTGAAGACGATCACTGGCACGCCCCGGTTCCGGCGCTATGGAGCCGGCGCGGGGCCATGCGTGAGGAAGACACCATGGCCAAGATCATCGAGAGCTTCGAGACTATCGCCGAGACGCCCAATTCCCCCCTCTCGCAGGAATACGGCGACTACGGCTTCCTCCAGCCGGGCTATCTTGGCGCATACCGGTTCCCCTCGGGCATACGGCTGCTCGACCCGGTTCCCAACGATGCGGTGGGCCTCGATGAGGTTCTCATCGGTGACTTTGACCGGCCGACCGGCCCCACATGGGGTCTCGGCGGGCGCGACGGGCTGAAGAACGTCGGGCAGGTTCCTGACGGCTCGGCCTATATCGGCCGCAACCAGATTGACAACGGCACGCTGAGCTTCGGGATCGACAGGAAGGTTTATTCGGCCAGCGCGGCCGTCACGGCGGCCGACGAGGGCCTTTCCGGCCGGGTCGGCGTGGTCGCCTACGATTCCAGCGGGCAGGTGATCGTTGGCGCGCGCATCGACGGCGTGGGCGCCGGGGACTGGAAGGACAACGGGATCACCGTCACGAGCGACGTGCCGATCGCCAAGCTCGTGTTCACCGGCAACTACCTGATCCTCGACAAGCTGACGCTGGACACGGCGAAGCCGTCCATCGTCAAGGGGAGCAGCCGCGCCGACAACCTGTCGACGAAGGCGGACGGCATCGGGAAGTCAGCCGATGTCGTGCTGGCCAGGGGCGGCAACGACACCGTCAAGGCCAAGGGCGGCGGCGACACGGTGAAGGGCGGCGACGGCAGGGACAAGCTCCACGGCGGCAAGGGCGACGATGCGCTCCACGGCGGGACGGGCAGGGACAAGCTCTGGGGCGGCGCCGGCCAGGATACCTTCCTGTTCCGCGAAATCGACGCGGTCGACGTCATGAAGGACTTCGCGCCCGGCGTGGACAGCATCCTGCTTGACGTGGCCGTATTCGCGAGGCTGACCCGGGGCACGCTCCTACCCGGGCAGTTCAACGACGGGTCGAGCGCCATCGATGCCGAAACGCGCATCCTCTACGACAAAGAGACCGGCGTGATCTCTTACGATCGGGACGGCGATGGCGGCGCAGCGGCGGTCGCGTTTGCGCGCGTGAAGCCGGGGCTCGCCCTGAGCCACGACGACTTCTTCGGGATGTAAGCCCTCTACGCCCCCGGCTTGTCCGAGACCCCCGCCTCGGCGAAGGTCGCCATGCCGGTATGGGTACGGGCCGCGGCACGGACGATGCCGGCCGCGAGGGCGGCGCCGGTCCCCTCGCCGAGCCGCATGCCGAGATCGAGCAGGGGCAGCTTCCCCATCCGCTCGAGCGCGCGGCGGTGGCCGGGCTCGGCCGAGACGTGGCCGAAGAGGCAGTGATCGACGGCGCCCGGCGCGATCGCGAAGAGAACCGCCGCAGCGGCCGTTGCGACATAGCCGTCGACGATCACCGGCACGCGTTCGTGACGGGCGGCGATGACCGCTCCCGCCATCGCCGCCAGCTCACGGCCGCCGACGCGGCGGAGCACCTCGAGCGGATCGGCGAGGCGCCCCTTGTGGTGCGCGAGCGCGGCATCGACCGCCGCGCGCTTGCGGGCAAGGCCGGCATCGTCGACACCGGTGCCGGGACCCACCCAGTCATCGGCGGTCCCACCGAACAGGGCGGCGAAGATCGCCGCCGCGACCGTGGTGTTGCCGATGCCCATCTCGCCGATCGCGATGAGGTCGTGGCCGCCGGCCACCGCCTCCATGCCGAAGGCCATCGTGCGGGCGCAATCGGTCTCCTCCATCGCCGCACCGGCGGTGATGTCGCCCGTCGGCACCTCGAGGGCGAGGTCCAGGATCTTGAGCCCGAGGTCGTTGGCGAGGCAGATCTGGTTGATGGCGGCCCCACCCTGCGCGAAGTTCGCCACCATCTGCTCGGTCACCGCTGGCGGATAGGCCGACACGCCGCGGCTTGCGACGCCGTGGTTGCCGGCGAAGATCGCGACGACCGGCCGGTCGACCGTCGGCAGGGCCCGGCCCTGCCAGGCGGCAAGCCAGGCGGCGATCTCCTCGAGCCGCCCGAGCGAGCCCGGCGGCTTGGTCAGCATGGCGTCGCGCGCCCTGACGGCGCCCGCGGCAGCCTCGTCCGGTCCCGGCATGCTCCGCACGAGAGCACGGATGTCGTCGAACGGGATGATCGAGGTCGAGGTCATGGGGTGCTCTGCTCGCGAAAGGGGGCGCCGGGCGATTCTTGGCCGAAGGCCGCCGGGGTTCTATAACTCCCGGCGAACATGCTGCAACCCAGGGCGAATCGAGACAGCGCATGCCTCCCGAGGAGCCGGTCCTGCGTGGCGAGGCGGAAGCCTTCGCCGAAGACTTCAAGGCCTCAACGGCCTTCCTGACGCGCCTGCCGGCCGACTGGCTGGCGAGCGCGGGCGCGAGACCCGATTTCCGCCGCGCCGCGCGGGCTTTCCCTCTCGTCGGCGCCATGGTCGGGGCCGTCGGCGGCCTGACCATCGTCATCGCCACCTGGCTGCACATCCCGATGCTCGTCACCGCGGCGCTTGCCGTGATGGCGACCATGATCTTCACCGGCGGCCTCCACGAGGACGGCCTCGCCGACACCATCGACGGCTTCGGCGGCGGTGCCACGCCGGAGCGGAAGCTCGAGATCATGGACGACAGCCGGATCGGCACCTTCGGCGTGTCGGCCGTGGTGTTCTCGATTCTCCTCCGGGTCGGCCTCCTGACCAGCCTTCTCCCCCACGGCGCGTTCCGCACCGCCCTGGTGCTGGTCGCGGCCGAGGCGGTGTCGCGCGCTGCCGTCGTCCGCTTCTGGCAGGAGTTGCCGGCCGCGCGCCTCGCCGGCCTCGCCCACGAGACCGGCCCGCCCGATCAGCAGGCGAGCGTGACCGCGCTGGTCATCGGCGCCGTGATCGCGATCGTTCTGGTCTGGCCGGCCATCGGCTTCTCCGCGATGCTGCTGGGCATTCTCCTCGCGGCTGTGGCTACCTATATCCTGGCCAGGCTGTCGCATCGCGAGATCGGCGGACGGACCGGCGACACGCTCGGCGCGTGCCAGCAGGTTGCGACCGTCGCCTTCCTTGTCGGCGTGGCCGCCGCCGCCTGAGGCGCAACCGGAACCCGATGGACGACTGCCACACCGCCATGATCACGCCCTGCGTCAAGCTCTGCGTCATCGACCGCGCGCGCGGCCTCTGCGCGGGCTGCGGTCGCACGCTGGCCGAGATCGGTGGCTGGACGGCCTATTCCGATGCCGAACGGCGGGCCATCATGGCCGGCCTGCCGGCGCGCCTGGCGGCCATGCCGGCCGGGGACATGGCGCGGTGACGGACGGAGATGACCGTGACCGGCCCGACCGGCCGCGTAGCGCCGCGGCATCCTGGGTGTTCCCGCCGCGCACG
>JAEZEN010000083.1 GCA_023433185.1 Pseudomonadota bacterium
GTGTGCGGGTGGTTGGGCCGAACCTCGACCGAGCCGATCGTGACGCGGCTCTGGTCGGTGCCGACGGCGGCAATGATGTCCGGCACCCCGCAGGCGAAGGCCGCGAGGCCGGCAAAGGCGTCCTTGCGGAGGTTCATCGGGGTGGTGCCGGCATGGTTGGCCACGCCGTCGAGGGTCACCGACCACTTGAAGACACCCGAGATCGCCTCGACGATGCCGATCGGAATCCCGGCGCTGTCGAGCACTGGCCCCTGCTCGATGTGGAGTTCGAGGAAGGCCTTGACCTGGCGCGGATCACGCGCCGCGGTGGTCGCGGCATCCGGGTCCAGGCCCTGGGCGCGCATCGCTTCGATGAGCGTCACGCCGCTCTCGTCGCGGGCGGAACGGAACCAGGCGTCGTCGATCGCGCCGGCCAGCGCCTGCGCGCCGAGCATTCCGCCGAATCGTCCCTCCTCCTCCGCGGTGGCGATCACCTCGATCGGGCAGGGCGGTTCGGCACCGGATTCCATGAGGGTCCGCACGCATTCAAGGGCGGCCACGACGCCGAGCGAGCCGTCGAAGCGCCCGCCCATCGGCACCGTGTCGAGGTGCGAGCCGATCATCACCGCCGGGCCGCTCCCCGTGCTCCAGAGGCCGGAGAGGTTGCCCACCGCGTCCATCGATATCTGCAGCCCGCCCGCCCTCATCCGCTCGGCCATGAAGGTTCGGGCCGCCATGTCGGCATCGGAGAATCCGGGCCGGCTGATGCCGGGGAGGCCCGCGACGCGGCCGATCTCGGACAGTTCGCGCATCTCATCGCGCAGTCGGTCGAGGTTGATCCTCAGGTGTTCAACGCCTTGAAGGTGCACGTCATTCTCCGGAGGTTGCGTCCCCTGCGAGGCGCCTTTCATGGGGTGGCGCATAAATAATCATTATCAATTATTGCAAACAGTCAATTCGCCATGATTGAATGGGGCTCCCGATCCAACCGAGGAGACACTAGCGATGGTCTCGTTCACCAAGGCCGTGGGGGGCGTGGTGCTTGCCGCGTCATTCGCCTTCGGCGCACCGGCCCTTGCCCAGACGCCGCCCAATGTCCTGATCGTCGGACAGATCGCCGAGCCGAAGTCGCTGGATCCGAGCGTCGATACCGCCGTCAACGACTTCCGGATCCTGATGAACATGTATGACGGTCTCGTCCGCTACCGGGACGGGACCCTCGAGCCCGAGCCGGCGCTGGCCGAATCCTGGGAAATCTCCGACGATGGGCTGACCTACACCTTCCACCTGCGGGAGGGCGTCACGTTTCACGACGGAACACCGTTCGACGCCGAGGCGGTGAAGTTCACCTTCGACCGCATGCTGGACGAGAGCCACCCCTTCCACGGCACCGGTCCCTTCCCGCTCGCCTTCTTCTTCTCGGCGATCGAATCGACGACGGCCGTCGATGCCTCGACCGTGGAATTCAAGCTCTCCGAGCCCTATGCGCCGTTCCTCTCCAACCTAGCCTACCCCGCCGGACTGATCGTCTCGCCGGCGGCGGTCGCGGAGCATGGCGAGGATTTCGGTCGCAACCCGTCCGGTACCGGCCCCTTCAAGTTCGAGTCCTGGGATTCGAACACCAGCGTCGTCATCACCCGCAACGAGGACTACTGGGACGGTGCGCCGCCCCTGGAGGCCGTGGTCTTCCGCCCGATCACCGACGCCAATACCCGCGTCGCCGAGATGCTGTCGGGCGGTATCGACCTGATGGTCGAGGTCCCGCCGGACAACCTCAACCAGTTCCGCGACGGCGCGGCGTTCGAGGTCTACGAGCAGGCCGGACCCCACCTCTGGTTCCTGATCCTCAACGCCAAGGAGGGCCCGTTCGCCGACAAGCGGGTGCGCCAGGCGGTCAACTATGCGATCGACAAGCAGGCGCTGGTGGAGAACGTCCTCCAGGGCACGGCCGAGATCGCCGCCGGCCCGACGCCGCCGGCCTTCGCCTGGGCCTACAACGAGGAACTCGAGCCCTATCCCCATGATCCGGAGCGGGCGAAGGCGCTTCTCGCCGATGCCGGCGCGGAGGGAGCGGAGCTCACCTTCTACGTCACCGAGGGCGGCTCGGGCATGCTCGATCCGGTGGCGATGGGAACGGCGATCCAGGCCGATCTCGCGGCAGTCGGACTCGACGTCGCGATCGAGACCTACGAGTGGAACACCTTCCTCGGCGAGGTGAACCCCGGCCTCGAGGGCAAGGCCGACATGGCCCAGATGGCGTGGATGACCAACGACCCCGACACGCTGCCCTATCTTGCGCTGCGCACCGACGCCTTCCCCGACAAGGGCGGCTTCAACTCGGGCTACTACTCCAACCCGGACGTAGACGCTCTCCTCGAACAGGCCCGGACCTCGACCGACCAGGACGAGCGCGCGGCGCTTTACAAGGAGATGCAGGCGATCGTCCAGGATGATGCGCCCTGGGCCTTCATCGCCAACTGGAAACAGAACGCGGTGTCGACCTCGTCGGTCGAGGGCTTCTCGCTGCAGCCTTCGTTCTTCCTGATCCTGCGGGACGTTTCGAAGGGCTGACGGACATTCCGGGCGGGCCGCCGCATCGCGGTCCGCCCCGCGCCCGGAGGGTTGGAGTTGCTTGCCTATATCCTCAAGCGCCTGATTGCCCTCGTCCCGATCCTGATCGGGCTGACCATCATCGTCTTCCTGATGCTCGCGGCGATTCCGGGCGGGACCGCCGTCGCCATCCTCGGCCCGCTGGCCTCGGCGGAGGCGGTGGCGAGGCTCAACGCCGAGCTCGGCCTCGACCGGCCGCTGGTCAGCCAGTATCTCAGCTGGATGGGCAACCTCCTCCAGGGCGACCTCGGGCGGAGCTACAGCCTGAGGCGTCCCGTCGTCGACGAGATCTTCGAGCGCTTCGCGGCGACGGCGATTCTCGCCGGCACGGCCCTCGTCCTCTGCTCGATCCTCGGCCTCCTCGCCGGCGTCGCTTCCGCCGTCCGCCAGTTCGGGTGGACCGACCGCATCGTCACGTTCCTCGTGCTGATCGGCATCTCGACGCCCTCGTTCTGGCTCGGGCTCCTGCTCATCATGCTGTTCGCGGTCGAGTGGCGGATCTTCCCGCCGAGCGGCATGTACCTGGCCTATGGCGGCGGCGGCTTCCTCGACCTCATCAACCACCTCGTGCTGCCGGCGGTGACCCTGGCGGTGGTGGCGACCGGGGTCATCGCCCGCCTGACCCGCACCGCGATGCTCGAGGTGCTGCGGCAGGACTACATCCGGACGGCTCGCGCCAAGGGGCTCGCCGAGCGCCGGGTGATCTACCGGCATGCCTTCAAGGCGGCTCTGGTCGGCGTCGTCCCGCTGATCGGCGTGCAGGCCGGCCTCGTCATCGGCGGCGCCGTCTATATCGAGACCGTGTTCCAGTGGCCGGGGATCGGGCGCATGCTGGTCGGCGCGATCTCCACCCGGGACATTCTTCTCGTTCAGGGCGGCGTGCTGATCCTGGCCGTGACCTATGTGCTGATCAACCTGCTCGCCGACATCGTCCAGACGCTGCTCGACCCGAGGCTGAGGGCATGACGGCGCTGAGCGCGCCCGCGCCGGTCAGGCCCGCCGGGCGGCGAAGCGCCCGCCCGGGGACCTTGGCGCTCCTCCTGAACAACCGCCTCGCGGCCCTCGGGCTGGTGGTGCTGGCCGTGATCTGCCTCGCCGCTCTCCTGACCCCGATCCTGCCGCTGCAGGATCCGACAGCCACCGCCTCGGCGAACCGGCTTCTGCCGCCGGGCACGCCGGAGCACATCCTCGGCACCGACCATCTCGGCCGCGATATCCTCTCGCGCCTGCTGTGGGGCACCCGGGTGTCGATCGCGGTCGGCCTTTCGGCCACGGCGATCGCCGCCTTCTTCGGCTCGATCATCGGGCTGGTCGCGGGCTATGCCGGCGGCCGTGTCGACACCCTCCTGATGCGCTCGATCGACATGCTGATGGCGTTCCCCTACATCCTGCTCGCCCTCGGCATCGTCGCCGTGCTCGGGCCGGGGCTGCTCAACGCGCTCTACGCCATCGCGATCATCAACATCCCTTTCTTCGCCAGGAACATCAGGGGCATCACCCGCGGTCTCGCGAACCGGGAGTTCGTCGACGCGGCGCGTCTCTCCGGCAAGAGTTCGGCCGGCATCCTGTTCACCGAGGTCATGCCGAACGTGATGCCGGTGATCGTCATCACGATGTCCTCGACCGTCGGCTGGATGATCCTCGAGACCGCCGGGCTGTCCTTCCTCGGCCTCGGCGTGCAGCCGCCCCAGCCCGACCTCGGCTCGATGCTGGGCGACGGGCGGCAGTTCCTCTTCAACGCGCCGTTCGTCTCGGTGATCCCCGGGCTGATGATCTTCGCGCTGGTGATGAGCATCAACCTCCTCGGCGACGGCATTCGCGACGTGCTCGACCCGCGGCTCCGCTCGGGTGCCCTGGCACGGCCCTCCGCCCGGACGCGGGTGATGCGGCGCACGGTGCCGCCGCTGCCGGAGCCCGATCCCGGGCGTGCCCTCGGCCTGGTCGGGCTCGAGACCGAGTTCCGGGTGGGGGAGGCCGTCCATCGCGCGGTGGGCGGCGTCAGCCTCGATCTCCGGGACAAGGAATGCCTCGGTCTGGTCGGCGAATCCGGCTCGGGCAAGACGGTCACCGCGATGTCGATCCTCGGACTGGTGGCGACCCCTCCGGGCACGATCGTCGGGGGGCGGGTCGTCGCCGGGGGACGCGACCTCCTCGAGATCTCCGACCGTTCGCTGCGGGATCTTCGCGGCGGCGCGATCTCGATGATCTTCCAGGATCCGCTGTCGACGCTCCACCCGCTCTTCACCGTCGGCGACCAGATCGCTGAGGCGGTGCGCGCCCACAATCCCGTGCCCTTCGCCGAGGCATGGATGCGGGCCGTCGAACTGCTCGACCTCGTCCAGATACCGAACCCCAAGGAGCGCGCCCGCAGCTACCCGCACGAACTGTCCGGCGGCATGCGCCAGCGCGTCTGCATCGCCATGGCTCTGGCCAACGATTCCGGCATCCTCATCGCCGACGAGCCGACGACGGCACTCGATGTCACGGTACAGGCGCAGGTGCTGCGTCTCCTCGACGATCTTCGGCGGGAGAAGGGCGCTGCGGTGCTGTTCATCACTCACGATTTCGGTGTCGTCTCCGAGATCTGCGACCGTGTGGCGGTGATGTATGCCGGGCGCATTGTCGAACTCGGCCAGACCGAGGACGTGCTGGCCCGGCCGGCTCATCCCTATACGCGGAAGCTCATCGACTGCGTGCCGATTCTCGGCGAACCCGACCGCCGGCTCGATGCGATCGAGGGGCTGCCGCCGCCGGTCGACCGGCTGCCGCTGGGCTGCGCCTTCGCCGACCGTTGTCCTCGCGTCGAGGCCGACTGCCGGGTCGGAGACGTCCCGCTCGACGATCTCGGCGGCGATCGCGCGGCGCGCTGCCGCCATCCGCTGGTGGAGACGGCGGGATGACCGCACTGCTGACGGTGGAGAACGTCGAGAAGCGCTTCGGCGGCGGGCGGCGCCTTTTCGGCGGGCGCAAGGCCGCCGTCCATGCCGTACAGGGCGTCGACGTGGTCGTCATGCAGGGCGAGACGCTCGGGATCGTCGGGGAGTCGGGTTGCGGCAAGTCGACCCTCGCCCGAATGCTGGTCGGCCTCGATCGCCCGACGTCGGGCGCGATACGGATCGAAGGGGTCGATCCCGCGGCCTTCGCTCGCGGCGACACGCGGGTGCTCGCCCGCACCATCCAGTATGTCTTCCAGGACCCGACCTCGTCGCTCAACCCGCGCAAGACCATCCGGACGATCCTCGAGACGCCGATGGTCCATCTGCGCGGCCTCGACCGGCCGGCCCGCACCGCCCGCCTCGAGGAACTGATGGACGCGGTGAAGCTCTCGGCCGATTTCCTCGATCGCTACCCGCACGAGTTCTCCGGGGGCCAGGCGCAGCGGATCGGGATCGCGCGGGCGCTTGCCGCCGAGCCGCGGCTCGTCATCCTCGACGAGCCGGTGTCGGCCCTCGACGTCTCGGTTCAGGCGCAGGTCCTCAACCTGCTCGGCGAGCTTCAGGAGCGATTCGCACTCACCTATGTCTTCATCAGCCACGACCTGTCGGTGGTCGAGACGGTGTCCGACCGGGTGGCGGTGATGTATTTCGGCCGGATCGTCGAATGCGCCGAGTCGCGCGAGCTGTTTCGGGCACCGCGCCATCCGTATACAAGGCTTCTCTTCGACGCGGCCCCGGTGCCGGGCCGGCGCAGCGTGCGCGCCGAGGCGAAGCCGGCCGAACTCCCCGACCCCTATGCACCACCCCCGGGCTGCGCCTTTGCGCCGCGCTGTCCGAATGTGCAGGACCGGTGCCGGCGGGAGCGGCCCGCGCTGTCGGCCGACCGCGTCTCCGCGACCCACTCCGCCGCTTGCTTTTTTCCGGTGGGCGCATGAATGCTCGCCGCCGCGATGCTGAGAGCCGTGTGACGGGGGTGATGGACAGCAGGGAAGGCGCCGCCGGCGCGATCATGATCCAGCCACGGCCGCAGTCCGAGCGTCGGCTCAGGCGGACCGACGACATCGCTGAGCGGATCAAGGACCTCATCGTCGAGAAGGCGCTGAAGCCCGGGGATCGCCTGCCCAGCGAGAAGGAGCTGATCGAACAGTCGCGCGCATCGAAAAGCACGGTGCGGGAGGCGCTGAAGGCGCTGGAGACCCAGGGCCTGATCAAGTCGCGGACCGGGCCCGGCGGCGGCACCTTCGTGGCGCAGCTCTCGGGGAGCCGGGCGATGGAGCTGCTCGGCAACTACTTCTTCTTCCGCCAGCCTTCGATCGGCGACATCTACCAGGTCCGCATCGAGCTTGAGCCGCAACTCGCGGCAAGCGTCATCGGGCATCTTCGCGACGAGGACTACGAGACCCTGCAGCGCACCATGCGGCTCTACGAGAAGCCGCCGCGCGACCGCGGCGACGAGTACCGCCAGCGTCTCGCCGAACTCGACTTCCACTCGGTCCTCGCCGAACTCTGCCCCAACCCGATCCTCGGCTTCGTCTGCGGGTTCATGCACAACCTGCTCCGCAACCTGACCATCTGCAGGCACATCTACGGCTCGCCCAACCCGCTGCTCCGCGAGCAGGCGCTGCACTACCAGATTCAGCTGATCCGGGCGCTGAAGGCGGAGGATCCCGATGCGGCGCGGCGGATCATGCTCGAGCACATGGAGAGCGCCCGCCGCTACATGGAGGAGTCGGAGGCGGTGTTCACCGGTGGATTCCTGCGGCTCGACGCGCCGGGCGGCAAGCGCTGAGGGAAGGGGGCCGACGGCGCGCGATTTGAACTCCGGTGCCGGGATCACTAGGTTGGAGAGAAAGCCGGAACGAGAACGCATGGCACGCTGCGCATGTCGCGGGGCGGTGGCTTTCATGTGTTGCAGCAGCAGAAGGAGACCGGGCGGTTGTGTGGATTTGCAGGTGAGGTGAGATTCGACGGCGGAATCGCGGACGTAGCGGCGGTGGAGCGGATGACCGCGCGCCTTGCACCGCGCGGGCCCGACGGCAGCGGCGTCGTTGCCCACGATCGGGTCGCCTTCGGCCACCGGCGCCTCAAGATCATCGACCTGTCCAACGCATCGCGCCAGCCTCTCGTCGACCCGGCGCTGGGGCTGACGATCGTCTTCAACGGCTGCATCTACAACTACCGGGAGCTGCGGGCGGACCTCGAGGAGCGGGGCTATGCCTTCTTCTCGCAGGGCGACACCGAGGTGCTGCTCAAGGCCTACCACGCGTTCGGCCCGGAATTCGTCTCCCGCCTCCACGGCATGTTCGCCTTCGCCATCCACGAGCGGGAGTCGGGGCGGGTGGTTCTCGGCCGCGACCGCTTCGGCATCAAGCCGCTCTACCTCGCGCCATGCGCCGGCGGGCTGCGCTTCGCCTCGACCCTGCCCGCCCTGCTCGAAGGCGGCGGCGTCGACACCGGCATCGACCGCGTCGCGCTCCACCATTACATGTCGTTCCATGCCGTCGTCCCGCCGCCCCGGACCATCCTCGAGGGGGTTCGCAAGCTGCCGCCGGCGACGGTGCGGATCGTCGAACCGGACGGTCGCACCAAGGACATTCAGTACTGGTCGGTGCGCTACGAGCGGGACCGGTCCGATATCGAGGTGTCGCGCGAGGAGTGGCGCGACCGGGTGCTCGATGCGATGCGCGTGTCGGTCAGGCGCCGGATGGTCGCCGATGTCCCGGTGGGCGTCCTCCTGTCGGGCGGCGTCGATTCCAGCATGGTCGTCGGCCTGCTCGCGGAGCAGGGCCAGGCCGGGCTGATGACCTTCTCGATCGGCTTCGAGGAAGCCAACAACGAGAAGGGCGACGAGTTCGTCTATTCGGATCTCATCGCGAGGCATTTCGGCACGGACCACCACAAGATCTTCATCGAATCGAGCCGGCTGCTCGACGCGCTGCCCGGTACCATCTCGGCGATGTCCGAGCCGATGGTCTCTTATGACAATGTCGGCTTCTACCTGCTCTCCGAGGAGGTGTCGAAGCACATCAAGGTCGTGCAGTCCGGGCAGGGTGCCGACGAGGTCTTCGGCGGCTATCACTGGTATCCGCCGCTCGCTCGGTCGAACGACGTCACATCCGACTACGCGCGCGTCTTCTTCGACCGCTCGCATGACCGGATGACGGAACACCTCGAGGACCGCTGGCTGGCGGACGAAGACCCCAGCTTCGATCTCGTCGCCCGGCACTTCGCCGGCGAGGGCGCTCGGGACCCCGTCGACAAGGCGCTCCGACTCGACACCGGCGTGATGCTGGTCGACGACCCGGTGAAGCGGGTCGACAACATGACCATGGCCTGGGGGCTGGAGGCGCGGGTGCCGTTCCTCGACCATGAGCTCGTCGAGCTCGCGGCGCGCATCCCGGCGGAGCACAAGCTCGCCGGCGGCGGCAAGGGCGTTCTCAAGGACGCCGCGCGGCTGGTCATCCCGAGCGAGGTCATCGACCGCAAGAAAGGCTATTTCCCGGTGCCCGCGCTGAAGTATCTCGAGGGGCCCTATCTCGAGATGGTGAGGGATGCCCTGACCTCCCGGGCGGCGCGCGAGCGGGGGCTGTTCCGGCAGTCCTATCTCGCTGCCCTCTTCGACCGGCCGGATGAACACATCACGCCCCTGCAGGGTTCGGAACTCTGGCAGGTGGGCCTGCTTGAGCTGTGGTTGCAGACCAACGGAATCTGAGTGCGATCATGGGAAATCCGCAGAGCCGCGCCGACGAAACGCCCGCCGATGTCGTGCCCCAAAGGGCGGAGGATCGCGATCCTCCCGCCGCGGATGGCGGCGAACCGGGCGGCGCCCGGCGCAACTTCGCCCTCGATTGCGGCTGGGGGCGGCTCCTGTTCGCCCAGACCTTCTCCGACGCCAAGGCGATCGCCGATGCGACCCGCGCCGAAGGCCCCGATCAGCGCGACATCGTCTTCTACGTACGCGACCCGCATGTGGCGCTGGCGGCGGCGCCGCAGGAGCTGTTCCTCGACCCCTCGCACACCTACCGGCTCGACCTCGCCAACCACAGGCCGACGGAAAAGGAGCCGCGCGGCTTCTTCATCCGCCGCCTGACCGCCATGCGGGACGCCGAGGCGATCAACCGCATCTACCACACGCGCGGCATGGTTCCGGTCCCCCCGGACTTCTTCTGGTCGAAGCGCGATGCGAACGCCATCACCTACTTCGTCGTCGAGGACGAGGCAACCGGGGCGATCCTCGGTACGGTCACGGGGATCGATCATCATCGCGCCTTCGGCGATCCCGAGCGCGGGTCCTCGCTGTGGTGCCTCGCGGTCGATCCGCAGGCGGATCAGCCGGGCATCGGCGAGGCCCTGGTGCGACGGCTGGCCGACCACTTCAAGGCGCGGGGCTCGGCCCATCTCGACCTGTCGGTGCTCCACGACAACGACCAGGCGATCGCCCTCTACGAAAAGCTCGGCTTCACCCGGGTTCAGCTCTTCACCCTGAAGCGGAAGAACCCGATCAACGAGAAGCTGTTCGCGGGGCCGGCGGTTTCCGAGAACCTCAACCCCTATGTCACCATCATCCTGGACGAGGCGCGGCGCCGCGGGATCGCGATCGAGGTGACGGATGCCGAGGGCGGCTTCTTCCGCCTGACCTATGGAGGGCGGACGGTCCACTGC
>JAEZEN010000091.1 GCA_023433185.1 Pseudomonadota bacterium
CTCCCCCCCGGCCTAGGCCGACACGGGGGGGGGGGCGGGGGGGGGGCCCGCGGCCGGGTGGCTGCCGGTCGCCGACGACGCGAACCCGGTGCTGGAGCGCATGCTGGCGCTGGCGCGTGCCTCCCTCGATCAGGCCGAGGAAGAGGAAGGCTACACCGGCACGGCGGCCGTCTATGGCCGCGACGGCGGGGCCGCGGGCCCCTATCTCGTCACGACCATCCTCGAGATGCCGGACCGGGGCGAGGGGGCCTTCGGCGTTCTCGGCTGCCACCTCTACGACTTCGAGGCCGATGCACCGCTCGATCCGGCGCCGATCACGCGGCGCTTCGACGAGGAACCGGTCGCGGTCGAGGACCAGCCCGGCATCATCGTCTCCGTCGCCTGGGACATCGAATCCATCGAGGGGATCTGGGAACTGAGGAGCACCTTCATCCCGAGGGGGAGCCCTGGGGTCGACATCACCGGCTTCTCGGGGCGTGTCCTGATCCTGACGTCGATCCGGGAGAACGGCTCTTGATGGCTCACACAGTCCCACATATTATGTGTTTTCTTCGGAGTTCGCGGACATGAAGAACATCACGCTCGCGGTGGACGAGGCCGTGCTGCATGCCGTCCGTCGCTATGCGGTGGCCCACAACACCTCGGTCAATGCCCTGGTCCGCGAGGCGCTGGAACGCATCGCCGCGAGCGAAGACCGCGCCCGCAGCGCCATCCGCGAGCTGCGGGCCATGAGCGATCGTTCGGCGGCGGAGCTCGGACCGGTTTCGTGGTCCCGCGACGAGCTTCATGATCGTTGATTGCCTCCTTGACACGAACGTCATCGTCTATGCCGCCGCGGGGCGCGGCCCGGACGAGTGGAAGCGTCAGCGCGCCCTCGATCTCCTCGAGCGCCATGAGTTTGCCACCTCGGCCCAGATCCTCCAGGAGTTCTATGTCGTCGTCACCCGCAAGGCCCGGGTCGCCATGGTGCCCGCGGAGGCAGCGGAATGGATCGAACGGCTGTCGCTGCGACCCGTCGCGCCGGTCGACGCCGCGCTGGTCAAGCAGGCGATTCACTTGTCAGCGCACCACCGCATTTCGTATTGGGACGCAGCAGTCGTCGCCGCGGCGCGAAACCTCGGCGCTTCCGTCCTCTACAGCGAGGATCTCAGTCATGGGCAAACCTATGCCGATGTCCAGGTCCTGAACCCCTTCCGTCCCACCTGAGACCGAGCCCATGTCCATCCTCATCGACAAGAACACCCGTGTCATCTGCCAGGGTTTCACCGGCAAGAACGGCACGTTCCACTCGGAGCAGGCGGTCGCCTACGGCACCAGGATGGTCGGCGGCGTGTCGCCCGGCAAGGGCGGCCAGACGCATATCGGCCTGCCGGTCTTCGATACCGTGGTCGAGGCGAAGGCTAAGACCGGCGCGGACGCGACTGTGATCTACGTCCCGCCGCCCTTTGCCGCCGATGCGATCCTCGAGGCCGTCGACGCCGAGATTCCGCTCATCGTCTGCATCACCGAGGGCATTCCGGTGCTCGACATGGTCAGGGTCAAGCGCGCCCTCGCCCGCTCGAAGAGCCGGGTCGTCGGGCCCAACTGTCCCGGCGTGATGACGTCGGGCGAATGCAAGATCGGCATCATGCCCGGCAACATCTTCACGCAGGGCTCTGTCGGCATCGTCTCGCGGTCGGGCACGCTGACCTATGAAGCCGTCTTCCAAACCACCCAGGCCGGCCTCGGCCAGACCACGGCGGTGGGCATCGGCGGCGATCCCGTCAAGGGCATGGATTTCATCGACGTGCTCGAGATGTTCCTGTCCGACGACGCCACCCGGTCCATCGTCATGATCGGCGAGATAGGCGGTTCCTCGGAAGAGGATGCGGCCCGCTTCCTCCGCGACGAGGCGGCGCGGGGCCGGAAGAAGGCGGTCGTCGGCTTCATCGCCGGCCGGACGGCGCCTCCGGGGCGGCGGATGGGCCATGCTGGCGCGATCATTGCAGGGGGCAAGGGCGGCGCCGAGGACAAGATCGAGGCGATGCTCTCGGCGGGCATCAGGGTTGCGGAGTCGCCGGCGCGCATCGGGAATACGCTCGCGGACGTCTTGAAGGCCTGATCGACAATCACAATTATGTCGTTGCCTCGGAGTAACGGGACCGATAGATCGTGGCCGCCGGCCACGTGATGCTGAAGCAGAGCGCGGGGGCGCCTCACCCCCACGGATAGATCATGGCACGCCAGGACAAGAATGCCGCGCTTGCGGCGACGTCGTTTCTCTACGGCGCCAATGCTCCCTACATCGAGGCGATGCACGCCCGGTACGCGCGCAACCCCGCTTCCGTGAACGGCGAATGGCGCGCCTTCTTCGAGGACCTGCCGGACCAGCCCGATGACGCGCGGGAGGGGCCATCCTGGCAGCGCCGCGACTGGCCCCTGGTGGCCAACGGCGAACTGGTCGCCGCCATGGATGGCAACTGGGCCGCCATCGAGGCCGACATGGGGAGGAAGATCAAGGCGGGCGTCACCAGCCGCGGCGCCGAGATTTCGGACAGCCATGTCCAGCTGGCGGCGCGCGACTCGGTTCGCGCGATCATGATGATCCGTGCCTACCGGATGCGCGGCCACTTCTACGCACACCTCGATCCCCTGGGCCTCGAGCCGCCCAAGACCGAGTCCGACCTCGATCCCGCCTCCTACGGCTTCACCGAGGCGGACTACGACCGCAGGATCTTCATCGACAACGTGCTCGGTCTCGAGTTCGCGACGATCCCGGAGATGCTCGAAATCCTCCGCCGGACCTATTGCGGCACCCTCGGCATCGAGTTCATGCACATTTCCGACCCGGCCGAGAAGAGCTGGATCCAGGAGCGCATAGAAGGGCCGGACAAGGGCATCGACTTCACCCCTGAGGGCAAGAAGGCGATCCTCAACAAGCTCGCCGAGGCGGAGGGCTTCGAGAAGTTCATCGACGTCAAGTATACCGGCACCAAGCGCTTCGGGCTCGACGGTGCCGAGTCGCTCATCCCGGCGCTCGAGCAGATCATCAAGCGCGGCGGCCAGCTCGGCGTGCGCGAGATCGTCCTCGGCATGGCCCATCGCGGTCGCCTCAACGTGCTCGCCCAGGTGATGGGCAAGCCCCATCACGTCATCTTCCACGAGTTCAAGGGCGGGTCGGCCTCGCCGGACGACGTCGAGGGCTCGGGCGACGTGAAGTACCATCTCGGCGCCTCGTCCGACCGCGTCTTCGACGACAACAAGGTCCACCTCTCGCTCACTGCCAATCCCTCGCATCTGGAGATCGTCGACCCGGTCGTGCTCGGCAAGGCCCGCGCCAAGCAGGATCAGAACCCCGACGATCGCAATGCCGACATCATCCCGCTGGACCAGCGGGCCCGGGTCGTGCCGCTGCTCATCCACGGCGATGCCGCCTTCGCCGGCCAGGGCGTGGTGGCCGAGTGCTTCGGTCTCTCGGGGCTCCGCGGCCATCGCACCGCCGGCTCGATCCATTTCATCATCAACAACCAGATCGGCTTCACGACGAATCCGCGCTTCTCCCGCTCCTCGCCCTATCCCTCCGACATCGCCAAGATGGTCGAGGCGCCGATCTTCCATGCCAATGGCGACGATCCCGAAGCGGTCGTCTACGCCGCCAAGATCGCGGCCGAGTACCGGCAGAAGTTCCACAAGCCGGTGGTCATCGACATGTTCTGTTATCGCCGCTTCGGTCACAACGAGGGTGACGAGCCGGCCTTCACCCAGCCGATCATGTATCGCAAGATCGCCGAGCACCCGACGACCTTCCGCATCTACGCCGACAAGCTGATCGGCGAGGGGCTCGTCACCGAGGCCGACGTCGATGAGCTTCGAGCCGGCTGGCGCAACCGGCTCGAGGACGCCTTCGAGGCCAGCGCCACCTATCGGCCGAACAAGGCGGACTGGCTCGACGGCGCCTGGACCGGGCTCAAGGCGGCGGAGACCGGCGACGGTCCGCGCCGCGGCGTGACCGGCCTGCCGATCGAGACCCTCAAGCGGCTCGGTGTCGGGCTGACCGAGGTGCCGGAGGGCTTCCACGTCCACCGCACCATCCAGCGCGTCCTCGATGCACGCCGGAAGGCGATCGAGACCGGGGCGGGGATCGACTGGGCGACCGCCGAGTCGCTCGCCTTCGGCTCGCTCCTCCAGGAGGGCAAGGGCGTCCGCCTGTCCGGCCAGGATTCCGAGCGCGGCACCTTCTCCCAGCGCCATGCGGTGCTCTACGATCAGGAGACCGAGCAGCGCTACATCCCGCTCGCCCACGTGTCGCCCGACGAGGCCCGCTTCGAGGTCATCAACTCGATGCTCTCGGAGGAGGCCGTCCTCGGTTTCGAGTACGGCTACTCGCTCGCCGAGCCGAATGCGCTCGTGTTGTGGGAGGCCCAATTCGGTGATTTCGTCAACGGCGCCCAGGTGGTCATCGACCAGTTCATCTCCTCGGGCGAGCGCAAGTGGCTCCGCATGTCGGCGCTCACCATGCTGCTTCCCCACGGCTATGAGGGGCAGGGCCCGGAGCACTCGTCGGCGCGCCTCGAGCGCTTCCTGCAGTCCTGCGCCGAGGACAACATGCAGGTCGCCAACTGCACCACGCCGGCGAACTATTTCCACATCCTCCGCCGCCAACTGAAGCGCGAGTTCCGCAAGCCGCTCATCCTGATGACGCCGAAGTCGCTGCTCCGCCACAAGCGCGCGGTCTCGCAGCTCGACGAGATGGGCCCGGACACCAGCTTCCACCGGCTGCTCTGGGACGATGCCGAGTGCCGGGCGAACGAGGCGATCAAGCTCGTGCCGGACCACAAGATGCGCCGCGTCATCCTCTGCTCCGGCAAGGTCTATTACGACCTCTACGAGGAGCGCGAGAAGCGCGGCATCGACGACATCTACATCCTCCGCCTCGAACAGCTCTATCCGTTCCCGGCAAAGGCGCTCATCGCCGAACTCGCCCGCTTCAAGGAGGCCGAGATCGTGTGGTGCCAGGAGGAGCCGAAGAACATGGGGGCGTGGTCGTTCGCCGAGCCCTATCTGGAATGGGTCCTCGACCAGGTCGGCGGCCGGAGCCGCCGGGCCCGCTATGTCGGGCGTGCCGCCTCGGCGGCCACCGCGACCGGCCTGATGTCGAAGCATCTGCAGCAGCTTCAAGCCTTCCTCGACGAGGCGCTTGCCGCCTGAGCGCGGCCGAAAGGAGATCAAGTGGCGATGGACATCCGGGTTCCGACGCTGGGTGAATCGGTGACCGAGGCGACCGTCGGCCAGTGGTTCAAGAAGGTCGGCGATATCGTCAAGGCCGACGAACCCCTGGTCGAACTCGAGACCGACAAGGTAACCCTCGAGGTCCCGGCGCCGGCCTCGGGCGTGATCGAGTCGATCTCGGTCGAGGCGGGGAGCACCGTCGAAATCGGTACCCTGCTCGGCCAGCTGGCGTCGGAAGGCGCACCTGCGGCGGGCGCGCCGACGGGCCGGCCCGACGAAAAGACCGAAACCCTCACGCCGATTTCCGCCCGGCCGGAGGAGACGAGGCCCCCGCCCGAGGCGGCGCGCCCCCCGGG
>JAEZEN010000136.1 GCA_023433185.1 Pseudomonadota bacterium
GCGCTCATCAGGCGCGGGACCTCGCTCATCGCCCGCACCAGCTTCTGTTCGTCGGCGCGCGAGACATGGCCGCGGGCGATCCCGGCGGCGAGCGCGAGTGCGAGGAGCGTCGCGAGCTGGCAGGTGAAGGCCTTGGTCGAGGCGACGCCGATTTCGGGCCCGGCGAGGGTCGGAAGCACCACGTCGGACTCGCGGGCAATCGTCGATTCCCGCACGTTGACCACCGCGGCGACCGACTGGCCCTGGCTCTTCGCATAGCGAAGGGAGGCGAGCGTGTCGGCCGTTTCCCCCGATTGCGAGACGACGATCGACAGTCCGCCCGCCGCGAGCGGCTGCTCGCGGTAGCGGAACTCCGAGGCGATGTCGATGTCGACCGGAAGGCGGGCGAAGCGCTCGAACCAGTACTTGCCGACGAGGCCGGCATAATAGGCGGTGCCGCAGGCGGTGATCGAGAGGCGGTCGAGGCCGGCGAAGTCGACCGCGGTGCCCTCGGGCAGGGCCGAACGGCCGGCGGCGAAATCGAGATAGTGGGCAAGGGTGTGGCCGACGACCTCGGGCTGCTCGGCGATCTCCTTCGACATGAAGTGGCGGTGATTGCCTTTGTCGACGAGGAGGCTCGAGGCGAGCGTGCGCACCATCGGCCGCTCCACCGGGCACCCGGCCGCGTCGCGGATGCGGACGCTGTGGCGGGTCACGACCGCCCAGTCGCCGTCCTCGAGGTAGGTGATGCGGTCGGTGAGGGGGGCGAGGGCGATGGCGTCGGAGCCGAAGAACACCTCGCCGTCGCCATGGCCGACGGCAAGCGGGCTGCCGCGGCGGGCGCCGATCATCAGGTCGTCCTCGCCGGAGAACAGGATGGCCAGCGCAAAGGCGCCCTCAAGGCGGCCGAGCGCCGCCTGGACGGCATCCTCCGGCGCCATGCCCGCGTCGAGATTCCGGGTCACCAGGTGGGCGATGACCTCGGTGTCGGTTTCGGAATCGAAGCGGCAGCCGGCGGCGGCGAGTTCGTCCTTCAGTTCGCGGTAGTTCTCGATGATGCCGTTGTGGACCAGCGCCAGCCGGTCGGTAGCATGGGGATGGGCATTGCCCTCGGTCGGCTTGCCGTGGGTCGCCCAGCGGGTATGGCCGATGCCGGAGCGGCCGGCGAGGGGGGTACGGTCGAGGCGGTCCTCGAGGTTGCGGAGCTTGCCCTCGGCGCGGCGGCGCGTCAGCCGGCCCGCCTCGAGGGTGGCGATGCCGGCCGAATCGTAGCCGCGATATTCGAGCCGCCGGAGCGACTCGAGGAGCAGCGGCGCGGCCGGCCGCCTGCCCAGTATCCCGACGATCCCGCACATGATCCGGCCGATTCCCCTTGCGATCCGACGTCCGGCTACTCATAGCGCGCCGGCGCGGAGGCGGAAATCACATCCTATGTCGGCGCCTTAACCCGGGCGGCGCCGGGATCGACCCCGCACTCAGGCCGTCGTGCCGGGCAGACGGATCTCGGCGCGGAGGCCGCCGTCCCTCCGGTTGGCGAGGGTCAGCTCGCCGCCATGGGCAAGCACGATCGAGCGGGCGATCGACAGGCCGAGGCCGGCGCCGCCGGTATCGCGGCTGCGCGAGGTCTCGAGGCGGACGAAGGGCTTGTAGACGTCCTCGATGCGGTCGGGCGGGATGCCCGGACCGTCGTCGTCGATGGTGAGGTGGGGGCCGTCCGGCCCCGCGGCGAGCGTGACGCGGGCGCGGTCGCCGTAGCGGACAGCGTTCTCGACGATATTGGCGATGGCGCGGCGGAGCGCGGTCGGCCGGCAAGGGTAGGGGAGGCGCTCGACGCCGGTGAAGACCACGTCCCGGCCCATCGCCGCGAGGTCGTCGCAGAGGCTCTCGACCAGCGCATTCAGGTCGATCGTCCGCAACGGCTCGGCGTCGGCATCCTCGCGGGCGAAGGCGAGGGTCGCTTCGGTCATGCGCTGCATGTCGTCGAGCGTCGCCATCATCTTGTCGCGCGCCTCCTCGTCGTCGAGCAGTTCGGTGCGGATCTTCAGCGACGTGATCGGCGTGCGCAGGTCGTGCCCGATGGCGGCGAGCATGCGCGTCCGGTCGGCGATGAACCGTGCCAGGCGCTCCTGCATCAGGTTGAAGGCAGCCGTCAGCCGGCGCACCTCGCGCGGCCCGGATTCGGGAAGCACGATCGACGGCGCGCCGCGGCCGAACGCCTCGACCCGGTCGGCGAGGGCGGCGAGCGGCCGTGTGGCATGCCGCGCGATGAGGCCGACAATGACCAGGATCGCGATCGCCATGAGCCCCGCCGAGATCAGCGACGGCCACGGGATCGGCACCGGCTCGGCGCGGATGCGGGTCTGGGCGTTGAGCCAGCCGCCGCCGGTGAAGGGGACCGAGACGAGGACGTCGTAGCTGTCGCCGAGAAAAGGGGGGCGGCCGCCGCCCGGCATGCCCGGCGGGCCCTCGGCGCGGCGGCGCGTCGGGGCGGCTTCCTCGCCGTTGCGCGCGCCGGTGATGATGGTCACCCGCGGCGGCTCGGGCAGGTTCGGCAGGATCCGCTGGAACTGCATGGCCGGCAGCGAGAGCTGGGAGGTCCGCGGGCCGGGAGGGGTCGCGCTCTCCTCGCTCACCCAGTAGCGGATGCGCGGCGTCGAGGCGGCATCGGCGAGCGCCTCGCGGCGGCCCGGCGCGATCTCCTGCAGGAGCCGCGTGACGGAGGCGACGCTTTCGATGAGGCCGGCGCGATTCGCGGCGCGGACGGCGGCCTGGCGGTCGTCGGTGAAGACGATGAAGCTTGCCGCCTGCGCGACGAGCAGCGCGACGAGCAGCAGGATGACGAGCTGGGTGCCGAGGCTGAGGCGGGAGAATCTCATCCGGCCTCCGCGACCTCGGCGGCAAGGACGTAGCCGCCACCCCACACGGTCTTGATGATCGCCGGGTTCTTCGGATCGGGTTCGATCTTTTTGCGGAGGCGGCTGATCTGGTTGTCGATCGAGCGCTCGAAAGGTTCCAGCGAGCGCCCGCTCGTCAGGTCGAGGAGCTGGTCGCGGGACAGGACCATGTGCGGACGCTCGAGGAAGACCGTGAGCAGGCGGAATTCGGTGGTCGAGAGAGGCACCCCGACGCCGTCCTCGCCGACCAGTTCGCGGCGGAGCGTGTCGAGGGTCCAGCGGTCGAAGCGGAGCCGGCTCCGTTCCGGGGCAGGGGCCGGGCGCGCAAGGCCGCGGGTGCGGCGGAGCACCGCCTTGATGCGGGCGAGCAGTTCGCGCGGGCTGAACGGCTTGGTGACGTAGTCGTCGGCGCCGATCTCGAGGCCGACCACGCGGTCGGTCTCCTCGACCATGGCGGTGAGGAGGATGACCGGCACGTCGGTGGTCTCGCGGAGCATCCGGCAGAGCACGAGCCCGTCCTCGCCGGGCATCATGATGTCGAGGACGACGAGGTCGATGGCGCTCGTCTTCATGACGCGGCGCATTTCCTGGCCGCCGTCCGCGGTCGAGACGCGGAGCCCTTTCTTCGCGAGATATTTCGCAAGGGGCTCGCGGATGTCGGCGGAATCATCGACGACGAGGATGTGCGGGGTCGGTTCCATGGGCCTCAAGGTCCGGCGGACAGCCTCATTATGGGGCGGTGCGCCGCGCTGCACCGGGAAAATTGTAACGCCTTGTATCAGCGGCCCGAAGCGTGACGGCTCGATACAAACGCATGGTCCGACGGCACATTATCCGCGCCCCCGCCGCCTATGTTCCGGTCGTGCTTCCCCGGCACAGTTGGAAAGGAATGACACCATGAAGACCCCCCAGAAGATCCTCCTCGCCGCCCTCGTCAGTACTTCCGTCGCCGCGCTCGCCATGCCGTCGCTCGCCGATCCGGGCGTGCAGACCGAGGACCGCCAGACGGCCCATTACGACGGCAAGCGCGGCCCTGGGCCCGGCACCGGCATGCG
>JAEZEN010000169.1 GCA_023433185.1 Pseudomonadota bacterium
GGCCGGGGGTCGGGGTGGCGGTTCACACCGTGGAGGGGACAGCCTGTGCAGCGCCCGCCTTGAGCGAGGCTTGCGCCGCGGCGAGCCGGGCGATGGGCACGCGGAAGGGCGAGCACGAGACATAGTCGAGACCGACTTCCTCGCAGAAGGCGATAGTCGCGGGGTCGCCGCCATGCTCCCCGCAGATGCCGAGCTTGATGTCGGGGCGGGTCCCGCGGCCCCGGTCGACGGCGATCCGGATCAGTTCGCCCACCCCGTCGACGTCGAGGGTGACGAAGGGATCGGCATGGAGGATGCCGGTCGCGGTATAGGCGTGGAGGAAGCCCGCCGCATCGTCGCGCGACAGCCCGAAGGTGGTCTGCGTCAGGGCGTTGGTACCGAAAGAGAAGAATGCGGCGCCCTCGGCGATGCGGTCGGCCTGGAGGGCGGCCCGTGGCAGCTCGATCATGGTGCCGACGATGTAGTCCGGCCGCGTGCCCTGTTCGGCGGCGACCGCATCGGCGGCCTTCGCCACCAGCGCCGCCACCCGGTCGAACTCGGCGCGGAGCGCGACGAGCGGCACCATGATCTCGGGCACCACCGGCTTGCCGCTCGCCGCCGACACCGCCACCGCCGCCTCGAAGATGGCCCGGGCCTGCATTTCGGCGATCTCGGGGAACGAGATCGCCAGGCGGCAGCCGCGATGACCGAGCATCGGGTTGAACTCGTGGAGGGCGAGCGCCCGCTCGCGGAGGCGCGCCGGTTCGACCGACATCGCCCTCGCCACCTCGGCGAGCTCCGCGTCGGTGTTCGGCAGGAACTCGTGGAGCGGCGGATCGAGGAGGCGGATGGTGACCGGCCGGCCGTCCATGATCGTGAACAGTTCGACGAAGTCGGCCCGCTGCATCGGCAGGAGCTTGGCGAGGGCAACGCGGCGCGCGGCCTCGTCCCCGGCGAGAATCATCTCGCGCACCGCGAGGATCCGGTCCTCATGGAAGAACATGTGCTCGGTGCGGCAGAGCCCGATGCCTTCGGCGCCGAAGGAGATGGCGGCCCGCGCATCCGCCGGGGTCTCCGCATTCGCCCGGACGCGCAGGCGTCGCGCCTGGTCGGCCCACTCCATGAGCCGGGTGAAGTCGCCGGACAGCTCCGGCTGGCGCATCGCGACCTGCCCGGCGAGCACTTCACCGGTCGAGCCGTCGACAGTGACGATGTCGCCCTTCTTCAACAGGCGGCCGCCGGCGTGCATCGTCTCCGCCTGGTAGTCGATGCGGAGCGTGCCGGCACCCGAGACGCAGGGCTTGCCCATGCCGCGGGCCACCACCGCGGCGTGGCTCGTCATGCCGCCGCGCGTGGTGAGGATGCCCTCGGCGGCATGCATGCCGTGGATGTCCTCGGGGCTCGTCTCGACCCGGACGAGGATAACCTTCCGTCCGGCCTGCTTCGCCGCGGCCGCCTCCTCCGGCGTGAACACGATCTCGCCGCTGGCGGCGCCCGGCGAGGCGGGCAGGCCGGTCGTGATCAGGTCGCGGGTCGCCGCCGGGTCGATCGTCGGGTGGAGGAGCTGGTCGAGCGACAGCGGCTCGATGCGCAGCAGGGCCTCGTCGGGGGTGATGAGGCCTTCGCCCACCATGTCCACGGCGATCTTGAGGGCCGCCCCGCCGGTGCGCTTGGCGGACCGTGTCTGGAGCATCCAGAGGCGGCCCTGCTCGATCGTGAACTCGACGTCCTGAACGTCCCGGTAGTGCTTCTCGAGCGTCTTGCAGACCTTGGCGAACTCCCAGAAGGCGTCCGGCAGCAGGGCCTCCAGCGACGGCTGCTCGGAGCCGGCGGCGATGCGCGCGGCCTCGGTGAGATCCTGTGGCGTGCGGATGCCGGCGACGACGTCCTCGCCCTGGGCATTGAGCAGGAACTCGCCGTAGAGCGCCTTCTCCCCGGTCGAGGGATTGCGCGTGAAGGCGACGCCGGTTGCCGACGTGTCGCCCATGTTGCCGAAGACCATGGCCTGGACGTTGACCGCCGTGCCCCAGGACTCCGGCAGGTCGTGGAGCCGCCGGTAGGTGATGGCGCGCTGGTTCATCCACGAGCGGAACACCGCGCCGATGGCGCCCCAGAGCTGGTCCTTGGGGTCGTCGGGGAACGGGGCGCCGCTCTCGCGGGCGACGATGACCTTGTAGTCATGGACGAGCTCGGACCAGTCCTCGCCGGTCATCTCGGTGTCGAGCCCGTAGCCCCGCTCGTCCTTGAAGTCCTCGAGTCGCTCGTCGAAGAGCTGGTGGTCGATGCCGAGCACGACGTCCGAGTACATCTGGATGAAGCGCCGGAACGAGTCGTAGGCGAAGCGGCGGTCGGCGCTTGCCGCCATGACGTCGACCGTGCGGTCGTTGAGGCCGAGGTTCAGGATCGTGTCCATCATGCCCGGCATCGAGGCGCGCCCGCCGGAGCGCACCGACAGGAGAAGCGGTCGCTCGTCGCCGCCGAGCACCTTGCCGGTGCTCTTCTCGACGCGGGCAAGGGCCTCCTCCACTTGGGCGACGAGGGCGTCGGGATAGGTGTGGCCGTTGCCGTAGTAGTGGGTGCAGACTTCGGTGGTGATGGTGAAACCGGGCGGAACCGGGAGGCCGAGATTCGCCATCTCGGCCAGGTTCGCACCCTTGCCGCCGAGAAGGTTGCGCATGTCCGCCTTCCCCTCGGCTTCGCCGTCGCCGAAGCTGTACACCCACTTGGTCATGTCGGTTTGTCCCCGATCGCGCCCCCCCAGCGCGGCTGTCCTCCGTAGCCGTCGCGATAGTGCGGTGCAATAGGGC
>JAEZEN010000180.1 GCA_023433185.1 Pseudomonadota bacterium
TGTCCAGGCCGTCGCCGCGGTGACGCTCGAGCAGCTCGTGCGCGGCGAGAAGGCCCGGGTCGACCTGCCCACCGGCAAGACGCTCGACATCACCATCCCCCCCGGCACCAAGGCCGGCCAGACCATCCGCCTGCGCGGCCAGGGCCAGCCCGGTGTCCTCGGCGGCCCGGCCGGCGATGCCCTCGTCACGGTCGAGTTCGTCCCCCACCCGCATTTCCGGATCGAGGGCGACACGCTCCGCCGCGACGTCAATGTCGGCCTCGAGGATGCGGTGCTCGGCGGCAAGGTCCGGGTTCCGACGCTCGACGGCGAGATCGCCCTCACCATCCCGCCGCATTCGACCGGCGGGCGCGCGTTGCGGCTCAAGGGTAAGGGCCTGCCGGTCTCGACCGGCGGCCGCGGCGACCTGCTCGTCACCCCGCGGATCGTCCTGCCGGACACGCCGGACCCCGAGCTCGACGCGCTGATGACGAAATGGCGGGCAACCCGCGACGGCGACAGGACGCCGGAGGAAGCGGCCTAGGAAGCCGCCTCCGGCGGACACTGCATCTCGACGCGGACGCCCTCGGGGCCTTGGACGAAGATCTGGCGGAGGCCGGTACCGGGCATGGTGCTCGTCCGGAAGGTGTGGCCCTTCGACTCGAGCTCGGCGACCTTCTCTTCGTAGTCGAACGGCGAAAAGGCGACATGGTCGACCCAGCCCGGGCCGCCGATGCCGCGGCCGCGCTCGCCCATCAGGTGGATCACCGCCACGTCGCCGAAATAGAGCCAGTAGCCGTGGAAATCGAACGGCGGCCGCGGCCCCTCGTGGACGCCGAGCACGTCAATGAGGAAGTCGCGCATGGCCTCCTGGTCGAGGGCCTTGATGTTGACGTGGTCAAGCCGCGGCATCTTTAGACCCAGTTGTTTAAGCCATCGTCATATTCAGGGTTCCCGCGGAGCGGCGTCACCCCTCCGCCTTCCGTCGCCAGCCACGCCGCGCCGCAGGCCCGGGCCAGCTCGCGGACGCGCAGGATGTAGCTCTGGCGCTCGGTGACCGCGATCACGCCGCGGGCGTCGAGGAGGTTGAAGGCGTGGCTCGCCTTGATGCACTGGTCGTAGGCCGGCAGCGCCATGAGGTGGCGCTTCTCGGTGTCGCCGCTCCAGCCGGCGTCGAGGTACGTCCGGCAGGCGGCCTCGGCCATCCGGAACTGCTCGAACAGCATCGCGGTGTCGGCATGTTCGAAATTGTGCCGCGAATATTCCTGCTCGGCCTGCAGGAAGACGTCGCCATAGGTGACCTTCTCGGCGCCCTCGCGGCCGTTGAAGTTTAGGTCGTAGACGTTCTCGACGCCCTGCACGTACATGGCGAGGCGCTCGAGCCCGTAGGTCAGTTCGCCCGCCACCGGCGCACATTCGAAGCCCGCGACCTGCTGGAAGTAGGTGAACTGCGACACCTCCATGCCGTCGCACCAGCACTCCCAGCCGAGCCCCCAGGCGCCGAGGGTCGGGCTCTCCCAGTCGTCCTCGACGAAGCGGACGTCATGGAGCGCCATGTCGAGGCCGATGGCCCGGAGCGAATCGAGATAGAGGTCCTGGAGGTCGGGCGGCGACGGCTTCAGGATCACCTGGTACTGGTAGTAGTGCTGAAGCCGGTTGGGGTTCTCGCCATAGCGCCCGTCCTTCGGCCGCCGCGAGGGCTGGACATAGGCCGCCTTCCACGGCTTCGGGCCAAGGGCCCTGAGCGTCGTCGCCGGATGGAAGGTGCCCGCCCCCATCTCCATGTCGTAGGGCTGGAGGATGACGCAGCCCTTGTCCGCCCAGAAGCGCTGGAGGGTGAGGATCAGGCCCTGGAACGAGCGGTCCGGGCGCATGTGGTCGGGAATGTCGGTCACGGGCGGCAAGCCTTGGCGGGCGGGAACGGGCGGCGACAGCTATAGGCGGCCGGCGCGGAGGGTCAAGGCCGGCGACCCCGGGGCTCAATCGTCCCGGAGCTTGTAGACGCCCGTCTCAGGGTCCTTCTCAAGGGTCTGGGGGGCGCCGCGTTCGCGCCGGGGCGACACCTCGGGCGGAGGCTTCCCCGCCTGGGCCTGCCGCAGCTTGGCGGCCACGCGCTTCTTGTCGCTCGAACTCCCGCGCCAGGCGAGGATGGCGACCACCGCAACCAGTCCGACGACGACAATCGGGAGCATGGGAGTCCTTCTACGGTGCGCCGCCCGGCGGGCGCAAGCGGGCCGAGGCGAAAAGCCTCACAGTCCGAAACGGTTCCACAGGAGCCGTTCCTCGATCGTACCCAGCGCCGCCTCGGCGATGGCCGTGGCCGTGAGCGGCGCGGCGAGCCCGAGCCGGCGGCGGAGCAGGCCCTTCTCGGCGCCCATCACCTTGAGCTGCACGTCCTTGCCGTAGCGCTCGCGGAGCACGCCATGGAGGTCGCCGACGCGGTCCGCCAGGCCGAGCGCCACCCCCCGATCTCCCGACCAGAAGGCCCCGGTGAACAGGTCGGGATCGTCGGCGAGGCGCGGCCGGCGCGCCCTGACCATGGCGATGAAGCTTTCGTGGACCTCGCGCTGAAGCTGCTTGAGACGCTCGATGTCCTCCGGCTTCTCGGGCTGGAACGGGTCGAGGATGACCTTCGACTGCCCCGCGGTATGGACGCGGCGGTCGATGCCGAGCTTGTCGATCAGGCGCGGGAAGCCGAACCCGGCGAAGACCACGCCGATCGAGCCGACGATCGACGAGGGATCGACCACGATCTCGTCGCCGGCGAGCGCGATCATGTAGCCGCCCGAGGCCGCCACATCCTCGACCCCGACGATGACCGCCTTCTTCTTCTCCTCGGCAAGGCCACGGATGCGCTGGTAGATGAGGCGCGACTGCACCGCCGAGCCGCCGGGCGAGTTGATCCGCAGCGCCACCGCCGGCGACTTCATGCCGAAGGCGCGGACGATCTGGTCCTCCAGCGAGGCGGCCGAGACGCTCGAGCGCAGCGGCATCGCCATGCCGATCCCGCCGCTGATCGGCACCACGGGGATGATCGTCCCCTTCTTCTGAAACAGGTTGAAGCGCATCGCGTATCCCTTTTTGCCGGCAGCCTTGCCGTTCAAGATGGGCGTCCGCGGCCGCCGTGCCAAGCGCGGTTGACGCGCGACAGGGCCCGCCCGTCGCGGAGCATCGCCTCGACGCCGGGGGTGAAGGCGCCGCCTTCCTCGCCATGGAGGACGAGTGGCGGCAGGATCCGGAGCGCCGCGCGGCTGCCCTTAACCGCCCGCACGAGGATGCGGTGCGCCGGCATTCCGGGCCGCGGGTGGACGGCCATGATCTCGGTCCCGCCAAAGCGCCGCGCTGCCGCGGCCAGGAGTTCGGCGAGCCCGTCGGCGCGGAACACGATCGTCACGTCGCCGCCGAACTTCAGCACCGAGGCGGCGGCACGGAGCCAGGGATCGAGCCCGCCGGGCGCGAGGACGTGGGCCGCCGCCCGCGCCTTCGCGGGCGACCGCGTGCCGCGCTCGTAGAACGGCGGATTGAGGAGGACGTGATCGGCGAGGTCGCGCCCCGCGCCAGCCTGCTCGCGCTCCGCCTGCGGCGCGCTGATGTCGGCGGTGACGAGACGGACGCGTGCGGCGAAGGCGGCGTTGGCGGGCCGCGCCAGTGCCGCCCGGGCGCAATCGATCAGTTCGGGCTCGCGCTCGACGAGCACCACCCGCGCCTTCCGGCAACGCGCCGCGGCGCAGAAGCCCGCCACCCCCGCCCCGGCGCCGAGGTCGACGACCGTGCCGGAAATGCGCGAGTCGAGCGACGCGCCGAGCAGGACCGCTTCGAGGCCGGCGCGGTGGTGGCCGCTCGCCGGCTGCACCGCCTCCACCCGGCCGCCGAGAAAGGCATCGACGCTGACGTCCGCCGGGACGGACGGAGTGGACGGGGAGACGCCGGGCTCCCCTTCGGTCACCGATGAGGCTCCTCGGCCAGCCTCATCCAACCGCCTCGCTCACCATGTCGGGGTGACGGGCGATCACCCGGACATAGGCGATTGCAAAGTCCGGTGCGGTCACCCGGGCCTGCTCCCAGTCGCGAAGGGTCCCCACCGGCACATGGAAGCGGGTCGCGAACTGCTCCTGCGAGAGGCCCAGGGTCGTCCGTGTCATGCGGATGAGCCGAGACCGTTGCGCGCGATCCATCGCCTCGACGGTCGCATCGAAGTCTTCCGGATCAGCGGGGTCAGCCCGGAGTGCGATACGCTCTTGCCTCGCCATCGTTGCTCCTTCGAACGGAGATGAAGCGGGGATCTCGGTCCCGCCAGGCAAACACCGCCGTGTACAGTTTCCCGTCCACCCGGCCGATGATCTTGAAGCGTTCCTCGCCGTCCGGCGGCCGGATGGACGGGATGATCAGGTGTGCGTCATCCTCGAAGATCCGCTCGCCGAAAGACAGCGGAAGCCCATGCTTGATCCAATTGGCCGCATCCTTTTCCGGATCGAAAAAGGCGGCCATGGGCTACATATACGGAATTTCCGCAGGAATTGCCATGACCGGCCCGCCGGATCACTTCCTGCCCTTGGGCTTCTCGAGCTCGTTGCCCACGCCGGCCTCGCGAAGCAGGCGGCGCGCCGCGTCCACGTCGTCGGCCGGCACCAGCACACGGCGCGGCAGGATGCCGATCGAGCCCTCGATGACGCTCATGTTCTGATCGGCAACGAAACAGGTGATGCCCGCCTCCTTGAGGAGGGTCTCGACGAACGAGATCAGCACGATGTCGTTGGTCCGAATGAGCTCGTCCATGGGCCCTCGCTGGCGGCAATCCTAATCGATATCGGCCGCGCCCCCGAGCCGCAAACGGAAAGATCACCGGAGGCAGGCGGCGGCCCGGCCCCGGACCGGCGCGGGATCGCCCTGGCCAGCGATTCCGCGGCGCGGCATTCCGCCGCCTTCGATCCCTTGTCGTGGGCGGAAGCGCTCCATATGGTGCCGGAAGGAAACGGTGCAGGAGCAGACCGGGTGGGCGTCGTCGTCTCGCTGGATGAAGGCAAGCGGAAGGCCGCAGCGAGCATCGCGCCGCTGGTCGAGGCGACGCGCGCCGCGATGGACCGCGTCAACGAACTGATCCTCGACCGCTGCGGGTCGGATGTTGGGATGATCCCCGAGGTCGCCCGCCACCTGATCGATTCGGGCGGCAAGCGGCTCCGCCCGATGCTGACCATCGCCGCGGCGACGATGTGCGGCTATCGCGGCAACGGTCATGTCAAGCTCGCCGGCAGCGTCGAGTTCATGCATACCGCCACGCTCCTCCACGACGACGTGGTCGATGAAAGCGACCTCCGCCGCGGCAAGCTCGCCGCCCGCATGGTCTGGGGCAACCAGGCGAGCGTCCTGGTCGGCGACTTCCTCCTCGGCCAGGCCTTCAAGATGATGGTCGAGGTCGGTTCGCTCGAGGCGCTGGACGTCCTTTCGAACGCCGCCGCGGTGATCGCCGAGGGCGAGGTCATGCAACTCGCCGCCGCCAAGAACATGGCGACCACCGAGGACCAGTACCTCGCCGTGGTCGCCGCCAAGACCGCGGCCCTGTTCGCGGCCGCCGCCGAGGTCGGGCCGATCATCGCCGGCCGCGGCCGCGACGACCGCGCCGCGTTCCGGTCCTACGGCACCAATCTCGGCCTCGCCTTCCAGCTCATCGACGACGCGCTCGACTATGGCGGCTCCTCGGCCGACCTCGGCAAGCAGGTCGGCGACGATTTCCGCGAGGGCAAGATCACCCTGCCGGTGGTGCTGGCCTACCGGCGCGGCTCCGACGAGGACCGGGCCTTCTGGTCGCGGGTGCTGGTCGAAGGGGCGATCGCCGACGGCGACCTCGACCGGGCGATCGCCCTGATGCGCCGCCATGGCGCCATCGACGACACCATCGACCGCGCGCGCCATTTCGGCGTGGTGGCGCGTGACGCCCTCGCCCCCTTCCCCGACTCGGCCTGCCGCTCCGCCCTCCTCGAAGCCGTCGACTTCTGCATCAGCCGCGCCTACTGAGCGCCTCCCGCGGACAGCGAGGCGCCAAAGGCGCCGGCGAAGATCGTAGAACGGCACCCCGTTCCTGCGCCGGCGAAGCGCGCCAGGGCAGGCCGGACGTTTCGCCGATCATGCTCGGCAGGGAAACGGTTTTCCCTGCCCCGCAGGCGTGCCCGTCGGGCGCCAAGTGCTTGCGGCCGCGGCGCAAAACCGCCATCTTGTCGCGCGAACACCAATGTTCCCGCCTTCGATTTGCGATCGGATCGCCATGACCGCCCGCCACCTGCTCACGTCGCTCCTCGCCGCCGCAAGTCTCGCCGCGCTGGCAACCGCCGCGCACGCCGACACCGAGCCCAAGGGCCTCGCGCTCCTCGACGTGCCCTATTCCGCCTCGCTCGCCGGCAGCTATCTCGCCGGCCGAAGCGCCGACGTGGCGCGCGACCTCGGGGCGGCGAACACCTATTTCAGCGCGGCCCTTCGCCGCGATCCCGGCAATCCGATCCTGCTCGAGCGCGTGATCGTCCTGCGCATGGCCACGGGCGAGGTCGAGTCGGCGATCGATCTGTCCGATCGCCTCGTCACCATCGACAGCCTCAATCCCCTCGCCCGCCTGCTACGCAGCGTGGTCGCCTTCGGCGACGGCCGGTTCGAGGCGGCGCAGGAGGAGGTCGAGCAGACCGCCCCGGCTCCGCTCGCGGTGCTCACCGGCGGCCTGCTCACCGCCTGGAGCCAGCAGGCCCGCGGCGACGTCGACGGCGCACTGGACTCCATCCGCAAGCTCAGCGGGCCGAACTGGTACGCGATCTTCCAGAACTACCACCAGGCGCTCATCGCCGATCTCGCGGGGCGGCAGGACGAGGCGGTCGAGTTCATCACCGACGCCTTCAATGCCGACGGATCGGCGCTCCGCGTGGTCGAGGCCTACGGCACCATCCTCGCACGCGCCGGACATCGCAGCGATGCGATCACCGGCATGCGCGCCTTCATGGCCGAGCAGCCGGGCAACCCGGTGATCGGGGCGCTCCTCGCCCAGCTCGAGGCGGGCATCACCCCGCCGCCGGTCGCCGCGACCCCGACCGACGGCGCGGCCGAGGTGCTCTATGGCCTCGGCGCCGCGATCGGCATCGACCAGGGCACGGAGCTGCCCGCGGCCTATCTCCACCTCTCGCGCTACCTGAAGCCCGACGCCGACCTCACGCTCATGGCCCTGGGCGACCTGCATTTCGGAGCGGAGCGCTGCGAGGACGCGATCGCGATCTACGACCAGATCGACACCGGCTCCAATCTCAAGCGCAATGCCGACATCCAGGCGTCCCTCTGCCTCGACGCGATCGAGCGCACCGACGAGGCGTCGGATCGCCTGATGGCGCTGATCGATGCCGGGTCGACCGACATCGAGGCGATCGCCGCGCTCGGCAACATCTATCGCGGCCGCGAGCGGTTCGCCGAGGCGGCCGAGGTCTATACCAAGGCCATCGACACCATCGAAGAGCCCGATCCCAGTCACTGGCGGCTCTACTACTTCCGCGGCGTCGCCCACGAGCGCAGCAAGAACTGGGCGGCCGCGGAGGAGGATCTGAAACTGGCGCTCGAGCTTAACCCGGACCAGCCGCAAGTCCTCAACTACCTCGGCTATTCCTGGGTGGACATGGGTATCAATCTCGAAGAGGGGCTCGAGATGATCAGGACGGCCGTCGCGCAGCGCCCGAACGACGGGTACATCGTCGACAGCCTCGGATGGGCATATTACCGGCTCGGACGCTACGAGGATGCCGTCGAGCAGCTCGAGCGGGCGGCGGAGCTGCGCCCGGAGGATCCGGTCATCAACGACCATCTCGGCGATGCCTACTGGAAGGTCGGGCGCAAGCTCGAGGCGACCTTCCAATGGGCGCACGCACGCGATCTCGATCCGGAGCCGGCGGAACTGGAGAAGATCGTCAAGAAGCTCGAAGGCGGCTTGGCGGCGGATGATACGGGACGAGACGGCTGACCTCCTGACGACGTCGATCGCCGAAGCGGCCGCCAAGATCGAGACCGCAAGGGCCAAGATCAATCTCGCGCTGCACGTGCTTGGCCGCCGCCCCGACGGCTATCACGACCTCGACAGCCTGGTCGTCTTCGCCGAACTGTCCGACGTGCTCACCGCCTATCGGCGCGACGAGCAGGCGGTCGAACTCGGCATCGATGGCGAGTTCGCCGACCTCCTGGCCGAGACCACGCCGCCCGGCGACAACCTCGTCTACGCCGTTGCCGACGCGCTGATGCGTGCCTTCCCCGAGCACGTCCAGGACGGCGTCCGCCTCGACCTCGTCAAGCGCCTGCCGATCGCCGGCGGCATCGGCGGGGGCTCGGCCGACGCCGCGGCGACGCTCCGGCTCCTCAACCGCGTCTGGCGGCTCGGGCTCGGCACCGGCCAGCTCGTCGAGCTCGGCGCGAGCCTCGGCGCCGACGTTCCGGTCTGCGTCCTGTCGCGACCGGCCCGCATCGAAGGAACGGGCGATCGGCTCACGCCGGTCGGCACCCTGCCCGAGATGCCCGTCGTCCTCGTCAATCCCGGCGTCGCGGTGCCGACGGCCGAGGTCTTCCGCCGTCTCCGCAATCCCGACAAGACACCGCTGCCACCGCTGCCCACCCGCCCCCTGTCGATCATGGAGCTGGTCTTCTGGCTGCGGCGGACGCGGAACGACCTCTTCGAGCCGGCCTGCGGCCTGGCGCCGGAGATCGAGCACGCAGTCCGCATGCTCGCCGCCGAGCCCGACTGCATGTTCGCCCGCATGTCCGGCTCGGGAGCGACCGTCTTCGGCATCTTCCTGACCATCGACGCCGCCACCGCCGTCGCCGAGCGCATTCGCGATGCCTGCCCGGACTGGTGGGTCGCGGTCACATGGACGGAGGGATCGTGAGCGCGCCTGCGGCCGACGAACGCGACTTCGTGCCCATCCGCTTCGCGGTGCTGACGGTGTCCGACACCCGCAGCCTCGCCGACGACCGCTCCGGCGCGACGCTCGCCGAGCGCATCGCGGGCGCGGGACACGTCCTCGCCCGCCGCGCCATCGTGCGCGACGAGATCACCCGCATCCGCACCGCGGTCACCGCCTTCGCCGACGACCCGGGCGTGGACGCGATCATCACCACCGGCGGCACCGGGCTCACAGGGCGCGACGTCACGCCCGAGGCCGTGGAGCCGTTGTTCGACAAGCGCATCGACGGGTTCAGCGTCGTGTTCCACATGATGAGCCATGGCAGGATCGGCACCTCGACCATCCAGTCGCGGGCCACCGCCGGCCTGATCGGCACGACCTTCGTGTTCTGCCTGCCCGGCTCGCCCGGCGCCTGCCGCGACGCCTGGGACCACATCCTCGCCGACCAGTTCGACCTGCGCCACCGGCCCTGCAACTTCGTCGAGATCATGCCGCGCCTCGACGAGCATCTGCGGCGGGGGAAGCTCCGCGGCCCGGGGCTGAAGACAGGCTAGCTCCGGCGCAGCAGGCGGCCATCGAAGGCGGCGGCGGCGTCCGCCACGATCTGCACCCGCGACGCCTCGGGATGCGCCGGGTTGAGGATCACGTTCCGCGCCTCGGGCACCAGGATCGACGGCACGCGGAGCAGCGCGTGCTCCGCCGCTGCGAAGAACCCTTCCGCCAGTCCCCGCGTGATCTCCGGGTCGCCCCGCCAGCCCGGCGAGCCGTCATCGAGGCCGGCTTCGTCCAGTTCCGCCATCGTGACGTCGTCCGGCGCCTCCACGGTGAGCAGGCGGAAGCCGCTGGGCATGTCCTCGGCGTCGATCTCGAGATGGACTAGGGTCTCGAGCAGCGCGAGCGCCGGATGCTCGGCGAGATAGACGACGCGCCGGCCGAGCCGGTTCCAGCGTCCTGCCGCGAGCCGGCCGCCCTCGCCCGAGAGGTCGGCATGGTTGGATATGCGCCAGAGGCGCATGCCGGCGCGTCAGGCGAACATGCCGTCGTCGATGCGGTGGAGCATCTGCTCCACCGTGCGCGCGCCCGCCTCGCTGGCGAGGAAGGCGAGCGGCGTCGCACCGTCGAGGTGGCGCTTCGGCTTCCGGAGCCAGCGATGCGCCTTCATGTCGTCGCCGAAGGTGCGTCGCGCGAGATCGGCGACCCGCGCCAGCCGCACCGCCTTGTCGGTCTCCTCGACGGTGAGCCGTTCCTTGCGGGCCTGGCGCCGGGCAAGCGTCCGCTTCGGCACCACCAGCGCGAATATCTCCGCCTCGGAATAGCCGCTCGCGGTGAGCGAGCGAACCGCCTCGGGGACTGCCCGGGGCGCCGGCCCGCCGGCCTCAGGCAGTTCGAGGAGCGCACCGCCCGCGGCGGGTCGTCGTGCGCGCGCTGCGCGGCTTGTCGTCATGGACAGCTCCGTGCCATCTGCCGTCGATACCTGACAAAATGGCATATGGCGGCGGCGCTCGTCCATCGCAAGCCCCCTGCACCCTAGCCGGCGAGCCGCCCGATCAGCCGCGGCGGCATGCGGAGGACGAACAGCGCGACGCAGGCCGCGTTGCGCATCGCGCGCCCGACCCCGGCCGGACGGCCGGCGCACCGCCGCACCATGGCATGTGCCCGCAGCAGCGTCAGCCGGCGCCGGCCGATGCGGCGGGCGATATCGACGTCGGCCATGGCGGCGATGTCGCGATGACCGCCCAGCGCCTTGTAGAAGGTCCGCGCCAGCAGCAGGCCCTGCTCGCCATAGGGCGCGGCCAGAAGGCGCGTCCGAAAGCGCGCGGCACCCTCGGCGCATCGCGGCCGGAGCCCCGAATCCGGGCGCCGCAGCCTGAAGCACGCAGCGCTCGTCCGCGCCGTGCCCGCCATGATCGCGCGGTCGACGAAGCGGAGCGCCTCGCCCTGCCAGCCCGGCTCGAGTACCGTGGACGGGGAAAGGAAGAGGATCCAGTCGCCCCGCGCCCCGTCGACGGCCTGCATGAGCGCGCCGGCGCCGCTGCCCCGGACCACCGCGCAGCCCGCCTCGTCGGCGACATCGAGCGTGCCGTCGCGCGAGCCGGCATCGACCACGACGACATCACGGACGACCCCGTCCATCGCCGCCGGCGCGAGCGCCGCCAGCGCATGCGCGAGGTCCTCCTCGTCGTCCCGGGTGGCGATGACCACGGTGATCATCTTCGCTTGATAGCGCGGCGCCGGCCACAATTCGACCCCATCCCGAGGAGGAACCAACAGGACCCGAAAAATGTTCTTGCTTTGTTCGCATCTACTCACTAGGAATCAATTCATGTCCTCGCTCACCCATCGATTCGCCGCCAGCCGCGTCGCCCCCGCGCAAGCGATCGAGGACTTCGTTGGCGTCAGGATCGACCCCGAGCGGCGACGGGGTCGTGGCGCCGAGACCAACCGGTCCGGCCGCTACGAGCCGCTCGACCGCGTGCTCTTCGACGACGGCTGGAACAGCATCGACGACCTGCCGCCGCTCAAGACCACGGTCCAGGAGGAGCGGGCACGGAAGATCATCACCACCAACGAGTCGCCGGACATCTCTTTCGACCGTTCGATCAACCCGTATCGGGGCTGCGAGCACGGCTGTGCCTACTGCTTCGCCCGGCCGACCCACGCCTATATGGGCCTCTCCCCCGGCCTCGACTTCGAGACCCGGCTGTTCGCCAAGCCGAATGCCGCCAGGCTCCTCGAGAAGGAGCTTGCGAAGCCCGGCTACGTGCCGCGGACCATCGCCATCGGCACCAACACCGATCCCTACCAGCCGATCGAGAAGCGCTACCGCATCATGCGCGAGGTGCTGGAGGTGCTGGACGCCGCCAACCACCCGGTGGGCATCGTCACCAAGTCGGCCCTGGTGCTGCGCGACATCGACATCCTCGCCCGGATGGCCGAGCACAATCTCTGCAAGGTGGCGCTGTCGGTCACCACCCGGGACCGCCGGCTCGCCCGCGCCATGGAGCCGCGCGCATCGACGCCGGAGCGCCGGCTCGGCGCGATCCGGCTCCTGTCCGAGGCGGGAATCCCGACGACGGTGATGGTCGCGCCGATCATCCCGGCGCTCAACGAGCCGGAGATCGAGCGCATCCTCGATGCCGCCCACGCGGCGGGCGCGCGCGAGGCGGGCTATGTACTGCTGCGGCTTCCCCTCGAGGTGCGCGACGTGTACAAGGAGTTCCTCGAGCGCGAGTATCCCGACCGGGCGAAGCACGTCATGTCGGTGATCCGCTCGATGCGCGGCGGCAAGGACTACGACGCCACCTGGGGAACGCGGATGAAGGGCGACGGCCCCCATGCCTGGCAGATCGGCCGGCGCTTCGAGATCGCCTGCCGCCGCCTCGGCCTCAATGCGACCCGGCGGAGCCTCCGCACCGACCTGTTCAAGCCGCCGGTCCCGGAGGGCGGCCAGTTGCAGCTGCTCTGACGCCCCTCAGCCGATCGCGACCGCGATCGTCCCGAGCACGCCATAGTCGGCGCTGATCGTGTCGCCGCTCTCGATCTTCACCGGGATGACGCAGGTGCCGGTCGTGACGAACTGGCCGGCCCGCACGCCGCCGCCATAGCGAGCGACCTCGTTGACCAGCCAGGTCAGCGCGATGCGCGGGTCGCCGAGCACCGCCTTGCCGCTGCCCAAGGCGGCCTGCGCACCGTTCCGGAACGCGGTGACCTGGTGGCTGGCCAGGTCGATATCCCGCCATTCGACGTCCACCGCCGGGCCGAGTGCGAGCCACGCGGCGCAGGCGGTGTCGGCGATCAGCGACGACGCGCCGACCTTGGTGAAGTCCTCGTACCGCGAATCCGGCACCTCGATCGAGAGGTGCAGGGCGGTGACCGCGGCCATCACCTCGTCGCGGCTGTATGGCGTGCCGCGCCCGGGCATGTCGGTGCCGAGCACGAACGCGAACTCCGCTTCCGCGACGCGCATCAGGTTGCCCGCGAGCGGGATCGTCGCGCCCGGCGCAAGCAGGCGGCGCGCCAGGATGCGCCCGGCGAGCGGCCCGTCGACATTGATGTGCTTCTGGCCGGCCTCGCTGGTTGCGGCGATCTTCCAGCCGGCAACGAAGTCGCCCGACTGTTCGGCAAGGGCCGCGGCGATCGCGTAGCCGTCCTCGCGGGACGCGGGCCGGCACCCCTCGGGCAGGGCCGCGATGCGGGTCGTCGCGTCCCAGTTGGACAGCAGGATCGATGCGGCTTCCCCGGTCTGCTCAGGCGTCATGGTTCCCCTCCCGTGCAACGCCGGAGGGGGATAGCGGTTTTGGCCGCCCCCGTCACCGCCGTTGTGAACACGATCACTGACGGCGTCGCGCCGGAGGCTAGACGTGCCGCCCCTGAACCGACGGCAGTTCCGCCCTCCGCTCTGAGAAAGACCCCTTCCGATGCTGTACGACCTGCTCCACTTTCTGCATATCGCCGCGGCGATCATCTGGCTCGGCGCCGGCTTCCTCCTCCACGTCCTCGTCTGGCGGGCCGAGCGCGCCGCCGATGCCCCGGCGCTGATGGGCGTGCTCAGGGACGTGGGTGCGCTGGGCAACGTCCTCTTCGTCCCTGCCTCGCTGGCGACGCTCGCCTTCGGCGTCGCCATGGTCTTCGTCGCGGGCTGGTCATTCACCGACCTCTGGATCGTCCTCGGCCTCGCCGGCTACGCCGCCACGTTCTCGATCGGCCTCTTCGTCCTCAAGCCGCGCGGCGACGCGATCGCCGCCATCGTCGCCCGCGACGGGATTACCGCCGAGGCGGTAGCCAAGGGCCGCCAGATCGTCTTGATCGGGAGGATCGACACGGTCCTGCTGTTCCTGGTGGTGGCCGTGATGGCGCTGAAGCCCACCATCGACGATATCGCCACGCTCGCCGGCCTCGCAGCGGCGCTCCTTCTCGGCACGATGCTCGCGCTCGTCACCGCCCGCGGGCCGTTCCCGGAAGCGGCCAGCCCCTGAAGCGACCGGCGTGCGACACCGCCCGACGCGAACATCCCGGCGGATTGGCGGTTGATCCCCGGCGCCGCCGGCGGCACGATCGCGGCGATGGCCCGCAAGAAGACCGAATCGGCACCTGCGCCCCGTCTGGCGCTCGACCTGCCGCCACCCTGCTCCGACCGCTTCGAGAAGCGGGCGCGGCGGAAGGGCGCGCGCCTGATCGCAGGCGTCGACGAGGCCGGCCGCGGTCCCCTGTCCGGTCCCGTCGTGGTCGCAGCCGTGCTCTTCGAGGGGCGCGTTCCGAGGGGGCTCGACGATTCGAAGCGCCTCACGCCGGCCGAGCGCGAGCGCCTGCACGACCAGATCCTCGAGAAGGGCCTCGTCTCGGTCGTGGTGGCAAGCCGCGCCCGGGTCGACCGGATGAACATCCTTCGCGCCTCGCTGTGGGGGATGAGCCGCGCCGTCGCGGGGCTGCCGCTCCGGCCAGACCACGTTCTGGTCGACGGCAACATGCTGCCCCCCGGCTTGCCCTGCCCGGCGGAGGCAATCGTCGGTGGCGACGCGCTGTCGGTGTCCATCGCCGCCGCCTCGATCGTCGCCAAGGTGACCCGCGACCGCCTGATGAAGGAAGTCGGCCGGGCCTATCCCGACTATGGCTTCGGCGACCACAAGGGCTACTCGACCGCTGCGCATTTCGCGGCCATCGCGGCCCACGGCCCCTGCATCCATCACCGCCGGAGCTTCGCGCCGATCCGCCTCGCCCTCGGCCTCGATCCGCCGCAGGCCGACCTCTTCGCGGGCACCGGGGACGCCGCGGCGGAAGACCCGGCGGCGCGGGCAGTAACCGGGTTGCACCGGGCCGTGGTCGCCTGATCCCACCCTCCGCATGCCGGGGGACCGGTGGATCGTCGCCGGCCATGACCATTCGACCGGATCGCGATAGGATGCCGCCCGCAAGCGGCAGGCGGAGGGCGTCGATGAAGGACGTGGCAGCAGCACTGGCGGCCGGCACCATGGTCGCGGTGGTCATTGCCGGCGGCGTGGTCGCCGCCTTCGAGGTCTGGGGACCACAGCAGGGATCCCTGCCGCCCCAACCGGCGGTGGCCGCCTCGGCCGGCGTTCATATCGGACCGGACGGCACCGCCGACACGACCTTCGGCGACAATGTCCGCGGCGCCGTCCTCGCGAACAGCGACCGCTTCTCGTTCTGCTACGGCGACATGCTCGTCCATCGGCCGTCGCGGATCACGACGGACATGCCCGACGCGTTCTGCACGGTCAGCCGAGAAGGGATGGACGGACCGTGGCTCATCAGCACCGGCGGCTGGCAGCAGTGCCAGGCCGTCTGTTACGATCCGGCGGCCGAGGGCCGTTGAAGGCAGAACGCCCCGGTCGGGTGGACCGGGGCTCCTGCAGTCTCGAAATGGCATCCGCGCCGCTTGGCCGCAGTCAGTGGAGCTTGGTCTGCACGTCCTCGATCGACCGCTTGATGAGGTCGTCGGCAGTCGCCCCCCGCGTGCGGGCGGTCAGGATCCGCTCCGCCGCGGCGATCGCCACGTCGGCGGACAGCGCGCGCACCTCGCGGATGGCCTGCGCCTCCGCCTGCGCGATCTTGCCCTCCGCCATCTTCGTCCGGCTGGCGACGTAGTCCTCGACCC
>JAEZEN010000196.1 GCA_023433185.1 Pseudomonadota bacterium
GCCGGGCGGTCCATGTATTCGAGGGCCACCGGGATGATCCCCGAGCCGATGATCGCGGCGACGCAGGCGCCGGCCGCCTCGGCGGTGGCGAAGCCCATCAGCATGGGCCGCGCGCCCTCGGCGGCGCGGAGGATGCGGACCGTCGCCTCGGTGGCGATGCCGAGCTGCCCCTCCGAGCCGATGATGAGGCCGAGGATGTCATAGCCGGCGGCATCGAGATGGGCGCCGCCGAGATCGAGGATCGTGCCGTCCATGAGCACGAGCCGCACGCCGAGGACGTTGTTCGTGGTGACCCCGTACTTGAGGCAGTGGGCGCCCCCCGAGTTCATGGCGATGTTGCCGCCGATGGTGCAGGCGAGCTGGCTCGAGGGGTCGGGCGCGTAGAAGAAGCCCCGGTGGGCGACGGCATTGGTGATGTTGATGTTGGTGACGCCGGTCTCCACGCGGGCGACGCGATCCTCGTAGTCGATCGCGAGGATGCGGCTGAGCCGCGACAGGCCGACCACGACAGCGTCGGGCGAGGGCAGCGCGCCGCCAGACAGGGACGTGCCGGCGCCGCGGGCGATGACCTTCACCTTCTCGCGCTGGAGGATCTTCAGGACTTCGGACACTTCCTCCGTCGAGCCGGGCAGCACCACGGCGAGCGGCACCGCCCGGTAGGCGGTGAGCGCGTCGGTCTCGTAGGCGCGGCGCTCGTCCTCCGAGGAAATCACATGGGCGTCGCCGACCACGGCGCGGAGCGCCGCCACGATCGATTCGCGGCGCGCCGGCACCGTTTCGTCGACGGCGGGCATCACGATGGCGTTCATTGGCGTTCCTCCAGACTCCATATAGCCGGAATCCTTTCCGGCGCGCACCGGTCGAGGCGCGATCTGCCGCACTTTTCGCGGGTCGGGGCGCGCCCCAGGTTGATCCTGCCGCGCCGGGCCTGCTATCGACATGAGCTTGGAATTGTTCGACCCGAGAAGAACGCCCATCCATGAATGATCCCGTGCGGCGGCCCAAGGTCGGGCTGTTCGTGACCTGCCTCGTCGACCTGATGCGCCCGACCGTCGGCTTCGCCGCGGCGAAGCTGATCGAGGATTCCGGATGCGACGACGAGGTCCCGCCGACCCAGACCTGCTGCGGCCAGCCGGCCTACAACTCGGGCGACCGCAAGGACACCCGCGCCATCGCCAAGCAGGTGATGGCCGCCTTCGAGGGCTATGACTACGTCGTCGCGCCCTCGGGCTCCTGTGGCGGCATGCTCAAGTTCCACTATGCCGAGCTGTTCGCCGACGATCCCGCCTGGAAGGCCCGCGCCGAGGCCTTCGGGGCCAAGGTGCATGAACTGGTGAGCTTCCTCCACGACGTCCGCGGCATGACGGCGGTCGATGCCCGTTTCGAGGGCAGCGTCACCTACCACGATTCCTGTTCGGGCCTTCGCGAGTTCGGCATCCGCGCCCAGCCGCGGCAGCTCCTCAAGTCGGTCGCGGGCCTGAAGCTGCTCGAACTCAAGGATGCCGACGTCTGCTGCGGCTTCGGCGGCACGTTCTGCGTCAAGTATCCCGACATCTCCAACGCCATCGTCGAGGAGAAGGCGCGCCACATCGCCGAGAGCGGCGCGGAGACCCTGCTCGCGGGCGACCTCGGCTGCCTCATGAACATGGCCGGCAAGCTCCAGCGCGAAGGCCGGCCGGTCCACACCCGCCACGTCGCCGAGGTGCTGGCGGGAATGACCGACGAGACGCCGCCGATCGGCGAGACGACCGGCTGAGGGCGCGATGGAAATCAACACCAGGACCTTCAAGGACAACGCCAAGCACGCGCTGCGCGACCCGAACCTCCAGCAGGCGCTCGGCCATGTCCGCGTCGGCTTCATCGAGAAGCGCGCCCGGGCGGCCGAGGCGCTGCCCGAGTTCGAGGCGATTCGCGATGCGGCGCGCGACATCAAGAACCACACGCTCGAGCATCTCGACCTCTATATCGAGGCCTACGAGGAGAAGGTCCGCGCCGCCGGCGGCAACGTCCACTTCGCCGAGACGGCCGAGAGCGCCCGCGACATCATCCTCAACATCTGCCGGAAGGCCGGTGCCCGCACCGTCACCAAGGGCAAGTCGATGGTGGCCGAGGAGATCGGCCTCAACGAGCATCTCGAGGCGAACGGCGTCGTGCCGGTCGAGACCGACCTCGGCGAGTACATCATCCAGCTCCGCCACGAGGGCCCGAGCCACATCATCGCGCCGGCCGTCCATCTCACCCAGGCCCAGGTCGAGGAGACGTTCCGGAAGGTCCACACCCACCTGCCCGCGGAGCGCGACCTCACCGAACCGACCTCGCTGCTCGGCGAGGCCCGCACGATGCTCCGCGAGCGTTTCCTCGCCGCCGACGTGGGCATCACCGGCGCCAACTTCCTCGTCGCCGAGACCGGGACCTCGGTCATCGTCACCAACGAGGGCAACGGCGACCTCACGCAGATCCTGCCGAGGGTCCACATCGTCGTCGCCTCGATCGAGAAGATCACCCCGACGCTGAACGACGTGAGCGAAATCCTCCGCGTGCTGGCGCGCTCCGCCACCGGCCAGGACATGTCGGTCTACACGACGTTCTCGACCGGCCCGCGCCGGCCGGCGGACCCCGACGGGCCGGATGAGTATCATGTGGTGCTGCTCGACAACGGCCGCACGGCGATGCTCGGCTCGGGCTTCCAGGACGCACTCCGCTGCATCCGCTGCGGCGCCTGCATGAACCACTGCCCGGTCTATCATGCGGTCGGCGGCCACGCCTATGGCTGGGTCTATCCGGGGCCGATCGGGGCCGTGCTGACGCCCACGCTGGTCGGTGTCGACGAGGCCGGCGACCTGCCCAATGCCTCGACCTTCTGCGGCCGCTGCGAGCAGGTCTGCCCGATGCGCATCCCACTGCCGAAGATGATGCGCTACTGGCGCGACCGCGAGTTCGAGCGCCACCTGACCCCGGCAACGGTGCGCACCGGGCTGGGCTTCTGGGCCTTCTTCGCCCGCCACCCGCGCCTCTACCGGCTCGGCACCCGCCTCGCCGCCCGCGCCCTGTCCAACCGCGCCATCGGCCGCGGCCGCTTCAAGTCGCTGCCGCTGGCCGGCGGCTGGACGAAGCATCGCGACTTCCCCGCGCCCGAGGGGCAGACCTTCATGGAGCTGTGGGCGAAGCGGAAGAAGGCCGGTTGAAAACCGGGTGAAATGGCACCCTTCAAGGAGCGGGGAGAATGACCGAAACGCAGGTGCATCCCGAGACCGGCGCCATCCTGCGCCGCACGGTCCAGCGGCGGAAACTCGACTTCAAGGGGGTAGAGCGCGAGTTCGACCTTCCCGGCTGGTGGCCCGCCGATGACGGCGATGGGGTCCTCGATGCGCCCGACCTGGCCGTGGCGAACGCGGCATTCCGCGAGCTCCGCGCCGAGGCCGCCGAGCAGCTCAAGGCCGACGAGGTCCGGCGCATCCGCACCCGCCTCAAGCTCTCCCAGCGCCGGGCCGGCGAGATTCTCGGCGGCGGGCCCCGTGCCTTCCAGAAGTACGAATCCGGCGAGGTCGTCGTCAGCCGTCCGATGGCCAACCTCCTCCTCCTGCTCGACCGCGACCCGTCGCGCCTCAAGGAACTGACCGGCAAGGACGCAGCATGACCGCGCGCGACGTCATCCTCGGCAAGATCCGCCGTTCTCTCCACGTCGACGGCGGCGACCCCGGGCGCCGGGCAATCGTCATCGCCCGCCTCGAAGGCGCGCCGCGAAGCGTGATCCCGGCGCGCGGGCAGTTGCCGCAGGAGGAGCGGGTCGCGCTCTTCACGGCGATGGCCGAAAAGGTCTCGGCGACCGTGGTGCGGGTGGCCGGCGAGGAGGATCTCCCGGCGGCGGTCGCCGAATACCTCCGCGGCCAGAACCTGCCGGCCACCGTCCGAATGGGCGACGACCGGCTCATCGCCGGCCTGCCCTGGGAGCGTACGCAGGTCGAGATCAAGCGCGGGCCCTCCGATGGCGGCGACCCCGTCGGCCTGAGCCATGCCGCCGCCGGCGTCGCCGAGACCGGCACCCTCGTCCTCGCCTCCGGGCCCGACAACCCGACGACACTCAACTTCCTGCCCGAGACGCATATCGTCGTCGTCCGCGCCGACGACATCGCCGGCGACACCGAGACGGTGTGGGACGCACTCCGCGCCCGCTACGGCAAGGGCCAGATGCCGCGCACGGTCAACATGGTGACAGGCCCGTCGCGCTCCGCCGACATCGAGCAGAAGCTGCTGCTCGGCGCCCACGGCCCACGCCGCCTCCACATCATCATCCTCGGCTGACCCCCGGGAGCCCGGGCGGCGTCGGCGGCAACCCGCCACAGCGGGGAGAAGCCCCAACGACGGTATTGCAACTTATAATCGCATGATACACATTGCTCGCGCTTGAGTCTCATCCATGGACGAGGCCTGAGAATGAAAGTGCCACAGGAAGGAAGACAGGAATCGGCTGCCAGCCCCGGGAACGCGAGCGCACCCGCACTCATCAGGACGGAGATGCCGGCAACGATCACGCCGTCCCTGCTCGCGGCGGTCGTGGTGGGCCTCATCCTGGATTGGCATCTTCTTCATCGGACAAGCGCAGGGATGGGCGCTGAGCGCAGCTGCAGGCAGTCTTGTCCTCAGCGCTGGGGTCGCAATAATCCTGGCCGGGTTCGGTGGCCAGGCGACTTTGCTAACAAGAGCGCAAGTCTTGGCCGGCGTGGCGGCAATTGCCGCGATCCTGTTCGGCGTGCTGGAGGTTCGCAGGGGTCACGATGAAGAAAGGCGCATCTCCGAGATTCAAGCCCAGGCCAAGCAATATGTGCGCGGCAATATCCACGACGTCCCTTCCGAGGACTATCTCGTCTCCCTGAAGTTCGGACGAAGCGTCCTGGGCGCGACGGACGTGCATCAGAAACAGTTTTCATTTGCCGTGTTTCAAGATGAGGCACAGGAAGCAAATATCGCTTCATTGCGCCTGGAGTCGTATGGCGATGGGCGGGTGATCAGCATCGGCATTCCAACCAGCTGTATCACCGGCGCCATGGGACAAGCGCCGCTTGACTGGCAACTGGCTGAAGTCGCAGGCGGCTACGAAGTGCGGGACCGCCGGAGCCAGATGCGCTCGATCGGAACCTGGGGCACGAACAAGGCTCCGGAGCCCTGCGTGTTCGCCCAGACTACCAGTGCCCCTCAGTTCCCCAGAATTTTGTCCGCTCTCATCGGTGAGGCACACGCTCAGACAGCCAATCCGATCGACGATCCCTCACCGGAGCCACCGGCCATCGACCTCGCCGACATCATCGCCGACCTGAATTCCGACATCACCGAAATCCGCCGTTCAGCGCGGGATGCGCTGTCCCTTGCCCCCGCTGAACAGGTTCCCGAAATCCTTGCCGCCGCCAATGTCGAAGGAGAAACCTATCGCACGCGGCTGGGCGTGACCGTCGCCCTGACCGAAATGCTGCGCCGGGACAAATCCCAGCGCGAGGCCATCATACCGGTACTCACGGACGACGACCGGCATGCGCTTCTAAAGCTTGCCGCCGACCCGGACCGCACCCTCCGCATATACTCGACGGAGTTCCTGTTCGATCTCGGCGACCCCGCCGTGACCGAACTCGCCATTCCGATGGCAGCCGAAACTGACGACGATGTCGCCCGCTACAACTGGATCTTCGTCGCGCAGGACGGATGGTGGCGCCTGGACACGGATGCAAAGACCGCCCTCGCGGACGACCTGACCACGGTCTTCGACAAGTCGGGCAGCCAGACCAAGGCACTCCTCCAGGCGTTCGAGAACTGAGGGGCCTTCCGGATCGACCCGCCCTGTCGGTCGTGTCCGCTAACGTGATCCCGTCCGCCTGAGCCGTCGCTCGAGCCCGCGCACGATGAGCGACAGGCCGATCGTCATGACGAGGTAGAGGTAGGCGACGACGTTGTAGGTCTCGAAGAACAGGAAGGTCGACGCCGAATACACCTTGCCGAGCTGGGTGATGTCCTGCACCCCGAGCGCCGAGACCAGCGCCGAATCCTTGATCATCGCGACGAAATCGTTGCCGAGCGGCGGGATGACCACCCGCACCGCCTGGGGCAGAACGACGAGCCGCATCGTCTGGCGGCGGCCGAGGCCGAGCGCGCTGGCCGCTTCGACTTGGCCCCGCGGCACCGCCTCGATACCCGCCCGGAAGATCTCGGCGATGAACGCGGAGTAGCTCAGCGTCAGAGCGAAGATCGCCCGCCACTCCATGCTGAAGTCGCGCACCGAGGCGGCCGGCAGCCATCCCGAGGCGATCGGCGCCGAGAAGACGAAGTTCCAGGCCGCCACCAGCTGCGGCGCACCGACGAAGGCGATGTAGAAGAGAAGCACGAGCACGGGCACGCCGCGGATCACCTCGACATAGAACGTCGCGACCTCGCGCAGCACCCGAAAGCGCGACAGCCGTCCGAGGGCGACGACGAGCCCGAGGGCGATGGCCATGGCGAAGGCGACAAACGACACCCAGAGCGTGACGACGACGCCCTGGCAAAGCGCCCGGAAGATCCTTGCATAGTCGCCGTCGGTGGTGATCAGCCAGGTGAAGATCACCCCGAGCAGGATGATGGCCAGCAGCCAGTAGGGAATCTCGCGCCGCGGCACATGAGGCGCGCGCCGCGCGACGGTCACGGCGGGCGGCCCGTGCCCCGGTCGGCGCCCGCCGGCGGCCCTCTACCGGCCCGCGCTATACTCGTAGAACCACTTCCGGTTCAGCGCGTCGATCGTGCCGTCGGCCTTCATCGCGGCGAGCGCCGCATCCACCGGCGCGACGAGGTCCGAGCCCGGCGTGAAGATGAAGCCGAAGTCCTCGCTGCCCAGCGGCCCGCCGACGAGCTTGAAGGCATTCGGCGAGGCGCCCATGTAGCCCTCGGCGCTGGTCCGGTCCATGAGCACGAGGTCGACGTCGCCGGACCTGAGCGCCTGCACGGAGGCGCCGAAGGTCTCGAACAACTTGATGCGCGGGTTGGCCTCGTCGCCGTCGAGGACATCGTAGACGGCGGTGTAGAAGTTGGTGGTGCCGACCTGGGCGCCGACCAGCAGGTCGGCATCGGCGGCGAAGGACTTCTCGTCGGTGAAGCGCGCCTCGTCGGCGCGGACGAGCATGAACTGCTCCGACGTCATGTAGGGCGCCGAGAAGTCGACCTGGGTCCTGCGCTCATCGGTGATGGTGATACCGTCCATGCCCACGTCGAACTGGCCTTCGCGAACGGCCTGGATCATCGTGTCCCAGCTCGACAGGTGCCACTCGACATTGAGGTTGAGCCGCCTGCCGATCTCGTTGAAGGCATCGTATTCCCAGCCGATGCCCTCGCCGGTCTCGGGATCGGCGAAGTTGAGCGGGGTATAGGCGTTCTCGGTAACCGCCTTGACCGTGCGGCCCCCGAGATCGGGGAGCTCGGCCGCCACGGCCGTTCCGGCGGCGAGAGTGAGGGCGGCGGCGAAGAGCGTCAGGGCAGGCTTCATGGCGAAGGTCCTCGATGGGAGCCCGGCCTCTCGGGAAGTCGAAGCTTGGCGCGCTCCGGTTGTCGGAACCTACCGCTCCGCGACAGCACCACGCAAGATGCCGCACCCGCTTCCGGAGCAGGGCCTGACGCCGGATGCCCATCTCCCACGCACGCCCGACCAGATGTCAGACTTGAAGAGCTCCACCGGGGTCATGGAATTGCTCCTGGGCGTTCGGTTCCGACATCTGCTGCGGCGCTCCTTCACGTGCCGGAATCGGACCGCTTGCGGCTCACAGCGTCGGTATGGCGGATCCTATCCGGGCTTCCGGCCGATGATGATCCACCCCACCGTCCCTCCTTCGTCGGCGCAATGCTCGACCGCGAAGCCGCAGCGTTCGAGGCACCCTCGAATGAAGGTCACCGACCAGCCGCTCTCGAACCATCCGAACTTGCGAATGCAGTAGAGCGACAGGGGGTCCATGCGAAGCCCCCAGTTCGTCCAGTGATTGTTCAGCGGCTCGCCGGCGAGCATGACCCTTCCGCCGGGCTCCAGGCGGTCGAAAGCGGCCCCCAGCGCGACCCAGGGCCGAACCGCATGGTGCAGGCACTCGTAGTAGAGGACCGCCTTGAACAGCCTCGATCCGGGTATTGCCTCGAACGTCCCCTGCTGCGCATGGATGGGCAACCCGGTGCGGGCCGCCCTCCGGTTCACGAGGTCGACGAAGGCCGGGTTGATGTCGACGCCCGTCACGCGCAGTCCCGAGAAGGCAAGCAACTCGCAGCTGGCGCCCCACCCGCATCCGAGATCGAGGACATGGTCGCCGAGGGCGAGGCCGGAATGCTGGATCGTGCGGGCGATGCGCGACATGTGGAGGGCGACGTCGGGGGGCGCCGGTTGTGCGTAGGGATTGGCGGCGGGCACATGGTCTTCGACGTTGAACGCCGTCAGCTCGTTCTCTTCCTGATTGACGCTTCGTCCCGAGAGTTCCCGGTAGAGGGCGATCTGCTGGTCGGTGTAGGCATCGGAATATGGATCGAGCGCCTCGTCCACGGCTGTCGTCGGCCGATAGGTGACCTTCGCCCAGTACGCGGCAACTTGTGGGGCTCCGATCGGACCGAGTTCGTCCGTCCTCGCGACGAACGCGTCCAGATCGTCGCTGCCGATGACGGGCCCCGGCGCCGCGCGAGGAGGCCGGGCCTGCACGTCGGCTGTCGGCTGCCGGTAGCGCCTCAGCCAGGATGATGCGAGCCCCCGCTTCAGCCGACACTACCTTCAGATGCAGCGAAGTCGCAACAAAGGGGCGACCACGTCCGGCATCGCTTATCAGGCGGCAGCAGGCCCGGCGAGGCGGACCCAGCGGCGGGCAAGTTCGAGGCCGGCCGCATCGCTCCGCGGCCCATGGCGGGCCGCGTCGCGAGGATGCCTCTCCGGCCAGTCCGGCGCATAGCCGTGGATGGTCGCGGCGAAGTCCTCGCTCCAGCCGGCGACCAGCGGCCGGTCGGCCTCGAAATGGAACTGGATGCCGTAGACGGCGCGGCCGAGCCGGAACGCCTGGTTCTCGGTGATCGCGCTCCGCGCGAGATGGAGCGCGCCGGGGGGCAGGGTGAAGGTGTCCTCGTGCCAGTGGAAGATCGGGCTGCCGGCACCGAGCCCCGCCAGCACAGGATCGGCCGTGCCTTCGGCGGTCGGGCGGACCTCGTGCCAGCCGAACTCGACCGGCCGGCCGAGCAGGTTCTCTCCGCCATAGGCGCGCGCGACGAGTTGCGCGCCGAGGCAGATGCCGAGCACTGCCTTGTCCGCGTCGCCGAAGCCGCGCACCAGCCCGACGAGCCCCGGGAACCAGGGACAGGCATCGTCGGCGAGGGCATTCTGCTCGCCGCCGAGAATGACGATCGCGTCATGCTCCGCAGCCGTCCCTGGCAGCGGCTCGCCGAGATGGGCACGACGGAGGTCGACCTCGGCGCCGGCCTCGGCCAGCGCCGTGCCCACCTGGCCGAGCGGGGTGGAACGGTAGTTCTCGACGGCGAGGACACGCATCGGCATTCCATGCGAGGGTCGGCCAAGGGTTCGGGCGGCAAGGCATGGTTAGCACGATGCTGTGGAGACGCGGAAGGCGGATGGAAGTCGGAAAGGCACGTACGCCGAACGGGATGCGGATCTATGCGATCGGCGACGTCCACGGCATGGATGCCATGCTCGCCGAAGCGCATGAGAAGATCGCGCGCGACCGGACGACGCACGGCGATCTCGACGACCGCATCATCCATGTCGGCGACTATGTCGACCGCGGGCCGGACTCGGCCGGCGTCATCGATCGCCTCGCGCGGCTGAGGGAGAGCGATCCCCGCGTCGTCTGCCTCCTGGGCAACCACGACGAGCTGATGGCGGGTTTCCTCTCCGAACCGGTACTGTGCGGCCCCAACTGGCTCGCCAATGGCGCCCGCAACACCCTTGCCTCCTATGGGATAGCGGTGCCCGAAGGGATGGACTTCGCGGACCTGCCGGCGCTCGCCGAGCGCCTTGCCGCGACGATGCCGGCCGCGCACGCGGCCTTCCTCCGCGACCTTCCCCTGTCCGTCCGCTTCGGCGACTTCTTCTTCTGCCACGCCGGCATCCGGCCCGGCGTCGCGCTCGACCGCCAGGACCCGAACGACCTCGTCTGGATCCGCGAGCCGTTCCTCGCGAGCGGGCGCGACCATGGCGCCGTGGTGGTCCACGGCCATACCCCCGTCCCCGCGCCGGAGGTCCGCGCCAACCGCATCGGGATCGACACCGGCGCCGTCTATGGCGGCGCGCTCACCGTGCTGGTGCTCGAGGGCAGCGCGTACCGCTTCCTGTAGGTGCGAGCCGCGGGGCCTATTTCGGCTGCGCGGCCCGCCAGGCCGCGACCATCGCCTTGGCCCGGACGCCGACTTCGCCGGGGGACAGGCCCGGCTTGTAGAGGCTCGAGCCGATGCCGAAGCCGACGATGCCGGCCTTGAGATAGTCGGCGATGGTGCCGGCATCGACGCCGCCCACGGCGAGGAGCGGGAAGCCGCGCGGCAGCACGGCCGAGATGCCCTTGATGCCGCCGGGGCCAAGCACGTCGGCAGGGAAGAACTTGAGCGCATCGGCACCCGCCCGGATGGCGCCAAGCGCCTCGGTGGCGGTGAAGACGCCGGGATAGGAATCGAGCCCGGCCGCCTTGGTCGCCCGAATCACGTCGTCGTCGCGGTTGGGCGAGACGATCAGCGTCCCGCCGGCCTCGGCCACGGCACGGACGTCGTCCACCGTCAGCACCGTGCCCGCCCCGATCCGGGCCCGGCCGCCGGCATGGCGCGCCATGAGACGGATGCTGTCGAGCGGCTGCGGCGAGTTGAGCGGCACCTCGATCAGGCCGATGCCGGAGGCGATCAGCGCTTCGAGCGTCGCCTCCGCCTCGTCCGGGCGGATGCCGCGGAGGATGGCCACGAGCGGCGGATGGTCGCCGAAGAGCGGATGGGTCATCGGTCGGTCCGGGGTGAAGCGAGCCCGGCGATGCGGGCGAGGCTGAGAAGGCCGCTCACGACGAGCGCGCTGCCGTCGAGCGCCTCGGCGTCGTAGCCGGCGACGGCAAAGGCGCTGGCATAGGCACGGGCGAGCGAGCGGCTGCCGACGATGCGGAGCGCCCTCCCCTGCCACAGCCGCCCGGTATCGCGGGCCGCGGCGATCTCGCCGCCGATCACGAGGCCCGAGAGGTAGGCGAGGTTGTGCTCCGGATCGACGCCGTCGAGCAGCTGGCGGGCGCGCACCGAGAAGATGGCGGCGAGGAAGGGCAGCCCGTCCGCCACAGTCCGCTCGACGCCGAGGGCGAAATCGGGCAGCGCGGCGAGCTCCGCCTCCCCCTCCCTGAGCGAGTGGCGGAGGAACGACTGCCGCGACAGAAGGCCGAACATCTCGCCGGTGAGGAAGGTCTGGAAGTCGGCGATGGCACCGTCGGTGACCGTCGCCCATTTCGAATGCGTGCCGGGCAGCACCACCACGCCGTCGAACTCGGGCTCTTCGGCGAGGAGGCCGACGATCTGGGTCTCCTCGCCGCGGATCACGTCGCCGTCGCGGTCGGCGCTCCGCACCATGACGCCCGGCACGATGGCGATCGGCCGGCCGCCGGCGTCGTCCATGCGGAGGATGCCGGCGGCGATCGCCTCCGGCGACGCCGGGCAGGCGGCGTAGACCGCCTCGCACCAGCCCTGGCGGCTGCCGACCATGCCCGCCATGATCGCCGGCACGCGCGGCCAGTCCGCCACCAGTCTGGTGAAGGCAGCCTCGTGGCCGCCCGGGGACACAGCGCCGATGCCGTCGTCGCTCGCCACCTCGGCGAGGACGCGGCCCCCGGCATCGAGGAGCATGGCACGGAGCCGGGAGGTTCCCCAGTCGACCGCGATCAGCGCCGCCTCACCCGGCATCGCAGAGCCTCCACAAGCTGGCACTTCGCCCGCTCACCGCTCCTCCTCCCCGCCGGCCAGCGACCGGAGCGCGAGGACCCGCGCCTTGACCAGGTCGGTCATCGTCGCGTTGACGGTGATCCGCATCATCGTGCCGCGATCCGGCGTCAGGAGGCTCGCGAGAAACGCCTGCTCGGCGTCGCGGAAGGCGATCCAGGCGCGCTGCGTGTCGCGGAGCGCCGACGCCTCCTCCTCGGCGAGCCCCTCGCGGAGGGTGCCGTAGACCTCGTTGAGCGCAGAGTCCCACGCCTCGTAGGCGGCACCGAAGCACTCGACCATGCCCTGTGTCGTCATCTCGCCGTCGAGGCACGCCTCGAGATCGGCGTCGATCTGGTCGTCATCGGCCAAGGCCGGGGGAGCCAGGGCCGGGGCGGCCAGCGCACCCGTGACAAGCAGCGCACCCAGGATCCGTCGCAGCATGAGTCGATCTCCGGAAGGAACGGCGGACCCTAGTGGAGCGAGTTTGACATTTGATACCCATCTGCCACGAACGCCCGTTCAAATGTCAAACTCAAAAGGCTCCGCCAGCTCAAGGAGTTGGTAATGGTCCTTTTGATTCCGACACGTGCTGCGGCACTCCTCCAAACGGGTAGCAAGTGTCGGAATCGGACCACTTAGCGCAACGGCGCAGGTCCGGTCGAGGCGCGAATCACGAGGTCGACCGGCCAGACCTCGTGGACGCCCGCCACCGAGCGGCCGTTGAGTATCTCGATCGCGAGTTCGGCGATGCGCGTGCCGGCCGCCCGGATCGAGGAGCGGGTCGTCGACATGGTCGGCACCATGCGATCGGCATTGAGGAAGGGAAACACGTCGTCATGCGCGATCATCGAGATGTCGCGGCCTAGTTCGAGCCCCGCGGCGCGGATGGCCCGGAAGGCGCCCAGCGCCATCATCATCGAGGAGACGAGGAGCGCGGTCGGGCGCGGCTTGCCGGCGAGGAAGCGCTCGGCGGCGCGGTAGCCGACCTCGTCGGTCATCGCCCCTGAGGAAATCCACCTCGGGTCGGCCGGGATGCCGCGCCCGGCCAGGGCGGCGCGATAGCCCTTCTCGCGATCCCGCGCGTAGGTGAAGCGCGTGTCGCCGTTGATCAGGGCGATCCGGGTATGTCCGAGGCCGAGGAGGTGGCTCGCGGCATGCTGGAAGGCCCCCTCGTTGTCGATGTCGAGCCAGGCGTGCGGGATGTCGCTGGTCGTGCGGCCATGCAGGACGAAAGGCATGCCCAGTTCGGACAGGATCCTGACCCGGTCGTCGCGGACCACCGGGCCCGACAGGATGATGGCGTCGACCCGGGTCCCCGAGGCCATCCGACGGTAGTTGGCGATCTCGTCGCCGCGCGCGGGCGACAGCACGATATCGATGTCGTCGTCGGCGAAGCGTTCGCCCAGACCGGCCAGGAACTCGGCATAGTGCGGGTCGAGCAGCATGCTGCGGTTCGACTGGAGGACCGCGCCGATCGCGCCGGCCCGGCCGGTGGCCAGGCGCCGGGCGCTGGCGTTCGGCCGGTAGTTGAACTGCCGCGCGGCGGCGAGAACGCGCTGGCGCGTCGCCTCGTTCACCTCCGGGTAGCCGTTGAGGGCGCGGCTCACGGTGGTTTGAGACAGGCCCAGCTGCTCGGCCAGGTCCTTCAGTTTCATCACGGTCTCGGATTCCTCCCGATGATATTCAAAGCGCTTTCAAATTGGGATGCAAGACCTTGTCGCACGGACGGTTCGCGCGAGGTCGCAGTGCTTGACACGCCTAGCGTTCACGGCCAATGTTCCATCAAAGCGCTTTGGAAATCGCCACACTGACGATCCGGCGCTTGGGGGAGGAAGACGGTGCCGAAACGACCTGAAGCGGGGTCGGACCCTGCCTGTGCTGTCCTGCCTCCCGGATCACGGTTGACGAACAACGGGAGGTTCGCACGATGAAATTGCACCATACCCTGCTCGGCTTCACGGCCGCGGTCGCGCTGACAGCCGGCGCGGCGAGCGCGCAGGACTTCGTATTCCCCGTGGGCGAAGGCGACCAGTTCAACTGGCAGAGCTTCGAGGACTTCAAGGCGGCCCACGACCTTTCCGGGCAGACCCTCACCATCTTCGGCCCCTGGCGCGGCGAGGACGAGACCCTCTTCAACAGCGTGCTCGCCTACTTCACCGACGCGACCGGCGCCACCGTCCGCTACTCGTCCTCGGAGAACTACGAGCAGCAGGTCGTCATCGACACCCAGGCGGGCAGCCCGGCCGACATCACCATCCTGCCGCAGCCCGGCCTCATCGCCGACCTCGCCTCCAAGGGCTTCCTGACGCCGCTCGGCGACGAGACCGAGCAGTGGCTCCTCGACAACTACGCCGCCGGCCAGTCCTGGGTCGACCTATCGACCTACAACAGCCAGGGCGGCGACCCGACCTTCTACGCCTTCCCCTACAAGATCGACGTCAAGAGCCTCGTCTGGTACGTGCCGGAGAACTTCGAGGACGGGGGCTACGAGGTGCCCACGACCATGGAGGAGCTGAAGGCCCTCACCGAGCAGATCGTCGCCGACGGCGGCACGCCGTGGTGCATCGGCCTCGGCTCGGGCGGTGCCACCGGCTGGCCGGCGACCGACTGGGTGGAGGACATGATGCTTCGCACCCAGCCGCCGGAAGTCTATGACGAGTGGGTCGCCAACACGATCCCCTTCACCGACCCGCGGGTGGTCGAAGCCATCGACGAGTTCGGCTGGTTCGCCAAGAACGACCAGTTCGTCGACGGCGGCGCGGCAGCGGTCGCATCGACCGACTTCCGCGAGAGCCCGAAGGGCCTCTTCTCGTCCCCGCCGAAGTGCTACATGCACCATCAGGCCTCGTTCATCCCCTCGTACTTCCCCGAGGGCACCGAACTCGGCGTCGACGCGGACTTCTTCTACATGCCGGCCTATGCCGACAAGCCCGAACTCGGCAAGCCGGTGCTCGGCGCGGGCACGCTGGCGATGATCACCAAGGACACGCCGGCGGCACGGGCCTTCATCGAGTTCCTGAAGACCCCCATCGCCCACGAACTGTGGATGGCGCAGTCGAGCTTCCTCACGCCCTTCAAGGGAGTGAATGTCGACGCCTATGCCAACGACCAGATGAAGGGCCAGGGCGAGATCCAGCTCGAATCGACCACCTTCCGCTTCGACGGATCGGACCTGATGCCCGGCAAGATCGGCGCCGGCGCGTTCTGGACCGGCATGGTCGACTTCGTCGGCGGCAAGGACGCGAACACCGTCGCCGCCGAAGTGCAGAACGTGTGGGAGTCGCTCAACTAGGCGGGCGTCGAGACGCCTTTTCCACCGACATCCACCGAGGTCCGGGCCGCCATGCGGTCCGGGCCTTGGCAAGACCCGGTCAACGGGTGCTAGGGTAGGGGCGCGACTGCACCGTCTGCCAGAATGCGGGCCGGCTCGTTCGAGCACCGGGCCCCGGGGGGAGGAAGATGGAGCGACAGCTCATCGGTGCGTTCCTGGCGATCGTCATCGGCGTGGGAGCCTGCGCCCTCTACTATTTTGCCTCCAACATGATCCTCGACCTCGCACTGCCGTTCCGCAAGGGCGGCGCGCGGGCGGTGCGGAACCAGAAACTCGCCGCGGTGATCCGGCCGTGGCTGTTTCTCGGCCCGGCCCTCCTCATCCTCACCGTGTATCTCGTCTACCCGGCGATCGACTCGCTGCGCCTGTCCTTCTTCGACCGGGCCAGCGAAAACTTCGTGGGCCTGCGCAACTACATATGGGCGGTGAACGACGGCGAGTTCCGACAATCGATCTTCAACAATGTGATGTGGCTGATCGTCGTGCCGGCGCTGTCGACGTTCTTCGGCCTCTTCATCGCCTTCCTCACCGACCGGATCTGGTGGGGCAACATCGCCAAGACGCTCATCTTCCTGCCGATGGCGATCTCGTTCGTCGGCGCCAGTGTCATCTGGAAATTCATCTACGACTTCCGCAGCGAGGGCTCGACCCAGATCGGCCTGCTCAACGCCATCGTCCAGGGCCTGGGCGGCTCGCCGCAGGCGTGGATCACCATCCCCTTCTGGAACAACTTCTTCCTGATGGTGATCCTGATCTGGATCCAGACCGGCTTCGCCATGGTCATCCTTTCGGCGGCGCTCCGCGGCATCTCGGAGGAGACGATCGAGGCGGCGATCATCGACGGCGCGAAGGGGCCGCAGCTCTTCTTCTACATCATGGTCCCGCAGATCTGGGGCACGATCGCGGTGGTCTGGACGACCATCACGATCACCGTCCTCAAGGTCTTCGACATCGTGCTCGCCATGACCAACGGCCAGTGGGACACGCAGGTCCTCGCCAACCTGATGTTCGACTGGATGTTCCGCGGCGGCGGCGACTTCGGCCGCGGCGCGACGATCGCCATCGTCATCATGCTCGCCGTGGTGCCGATCATGATCTGGAACATCCGCCGCGCCAACGCCGAGATGGAGGGCCGCTGATGGCGATCGCGGGCTCCCGCAAGTCGCGCGGCATCACCAATCACATCCTGGTCGCGATCATCGTCCTCGTGTGGACGGTTCCGACGCTCGGCCTTTTCGTGAGCTCGATCCGCGACAAGGACCAGCTCTCGGTGTCCGGGTGGTGGACCGCGCTCACCACGACGGAGAGCAACCAGACGGGTCGCGCCCCGCCGGCCTCGGAGCAGGTCGAGCAGGACGGCCGCTTCATCCTCGCCGGCAACCTGTTCGAGGAGGGGGAGGCCGGCACCGTCGTCTCGTTCGGCACGCGCGTCCAGAACCCCAACGAGTTCACTGCCGGAGAGACCGCCGACATCGGCGGCGGCGTCACCCTGACGGTAAATAGGGACGGCGCCTTCGAATTCGTCTCGCCCGTCGCGTTCGAGGGGGCGCGCGGCCAACGCATCTTCTATCGCGCCGCGCTGCCGCCCCGCTTCACCCTCGACAACTATCGCGAGGTTTTGGCATCCGCCGGTATCGGCCAGTCGTTCATCAACTCGCTGACCGTGACCATCCCGGCGACGATCATCCCCATCCTGATCGCGGCCTATGCGGCCTACGCGCTCGCCTGGATGAAGTTCCCCGGCCGGGCACTTCTCCTCTCGCTGGTGGTCGGCCTCCTGGTCGTGCCGCTCCAGATGTCGCTGATCCCGCTCCTCAAGCTCTACAACGACATCGGCACGCTGTTCGGGGTACCCGCCAAGACCTATCTCGGCATATGGATCGCGCATACCGGCTTCGGGCTGCCGCTGGCGATCTATCTGCTCCGCAACTACATCGCCGGGCTGCCGCGCGAGATCATGGAATCGGCGCGGATCGACGGCGCAAGCGACTTCGACATCTTCGTGCGGATCGTGCTGCCCCTGTCGCTGCCGGCGCTCGCCTCGTTCTCGATCTTCCAGTTCCTGTGGGTGTGGAACGACCTGCTCGTCGCCATCGTCTTCCTCGGCGCGCAGAACGACCAGCTCGTGCTCACCGCCCGCCTCGTCAACCTTCTCGGTTCGCGCGGCAGCAACTGGGAGATCCTGACGGCCTCGGCCTTCATCACCATCCTCGTGCCGGTCGTCGTCTTCCTCTCGCTGCAACGATTCCTGATCCGCGGCCTGCTCGCGGGATCGGTGAAGGGCTGATGATCAAGGATCGCCACCATGACCTCCGTTGAGCTCACCCAGGTCAAGAAGTCCTTCGGCGCCGTCGACGTCTTCAAGGGCGTCGACCTCTCGATCAAGGACGGCGAGTTCGTCGTCTTCGTCGGTCCGTCGGGTTGCGGGAAGTCGACCCTGCTCCGCCTCATCGCCGGGCTCGAGGACATCACCTCCGGAACCCTGAAGATCGGTGGCGAGGTGGTCAACGAGGTGCCGCCCTCGAAGCGGGGCATCGCGATGGTGTTCCAGTCCTACGCGCTCTATCCGCACATGAGCGTCTACAACAACATGGCGTTCGGCATGAAGCTGGCGCGGTCCAGCAGGGAGGAGATCGACAAGCGGGTGAAGGCGGCGGCCGAGATCCTGCAGCTCACGCCCTACCTGCACCGCCTGCCGCGCGCCCTCTCCGGCGGCCAGCGCCAGCGCGTCGCCATCGGCCGCGCCATCTGCCGCAACCCCGAGGTCTTCCTCTTCGACGAGCCGCTGTCGAACCTCGACGCGGCGCTCCGCGTGGCGACCCGGATCGAGATCGCCAAGCTCCACGAAAGCATGCCGTCGACGACGATGATCTACGTCACCCACGACCAGGTCGAAGCCATGACGCTGGCCGACCGCATCGTGGTGCTCAATGCCGGGATCATCGAGCAGGTCGGCTCGCCGATGGAGCTCTACCTCCACCCCGACAATCTGTTCGTCGCCCGCTTCATCGGCTCGCCGGCGATGAACACGGTGCCCTGCACGATCGACAGCGGTGGCGCCACGCCCATCGTCACGCCCCGCGGCGGCAAGCCGGTCGGTGTCGACATCGACATTCCCGAGAGCGCCAAAGGCAGCAAGGGCACGTTCGGGGCGCGGCCCGAGGACCTCGTGCTGACCGAGGCCGACGACGCGGTCTTCTCCGGCAAGGTGCTGATCGTCGAGAAACTCGGCGAGGTGACCCTCATCTATGTCGACGCGGGCGACAACGACGAGCCCGTGTTGGCCAAGCTTGACGGCATCGTCGAAGTCAACCGCGGCGACACCGTCCACCTCGGTGCACCGACGCGCGCGCTCCACGTCTTCGACGCCGACGGCAAGGCCTATCGCCGCCGCGACTGAGCGGCGGGAGCCTGCCCGCGGGCACCTTGGCGGGCTCAACCGTCCTCATCCGCCGCCACGCCGCGAACGAGGGCGATCGCGGTATCGCCGTCGGTCGCGAGCCGGTTCACCAGCCCGCCGCGGATGGCGGCACGGATCGCATCCAGCTTGTCGGGGCCGAAAGCGACGGCAAACCGCACTGGAATGCGGGCGAGGCGCTCAAGGCCGATCGAGAGCGTGCACTCGTCCCGTGCCGAGCGGATCATGGCACCGGCGCTGTCGTAGAACCGCGCGCAGATCGAGCCGGCGGCGTCGCGCGCGGCCATCGCGCCCAGATGCCCGGCGTCGAACAGGCCGTGCTGGTAGGTGGAGGAGCCGGGCGCCATGGAGCCGATGCCGAACATCGCGACCGACAGCCGGTCGACCAGCGCGAAGACCTCCGCTGCCGCGTTGGAGGCGCGGAGCGCGGCGGCGGTCTCCGCCGTCTCGACCACGGCAGGCACCGGCAGGATCCAGGCACGGCCTCCGAGGCGTTCGGCCAGCGTGCGGCAGATCTCGCCGGTCTGGGACGCCGACTCGGCCCGACCGATGCCGCCGATCAGCGTCACCACGTCGAGATCGGCGCTGCGGGCACGCCGCGCCTCAGCGGCCACGGCGGCCAGCGTGCGGCCATTGGAGACGCCAATCACGGCTCCGGGGGCGATCACCTCCTCGAGCTGCCGGGCCGCCACCTCGCCGAGCACGCGTTCCGTTGCCGCCGTCGATCCCGCCCCGCGCACCACGCAGGCGGCGTCGAGTCCCAGACCGCGGACGAGTTCGGCTTCGAGGCCGAAGTCGCGCCAGGCGCTCGAGGCGACCCGGGTCTCGACCAGCCCCAGCGCCCAGGCCTGCTGCAGATGGCGACTGACGGTCGCAACGGAGACACCGAGCGCATGGGCGATCTCCGCCTGGGTCCGGCGGTCCTCGTAGTGGAGGCGCGCGATGTGCAGGACGCGCGCGTGGTCACGCTGCGGACGGGGCATTTCTCGCTCCCACTCTATGCGCAATTATCTGCATTAACCGATCATAGTTGCAAACTAGCTCCGCTCTCCGCTAGGTGAGGCGCTCCGAGGCCGAACCGAAGGAAACTTGCACCGTGCCGCCAGCGACCTCTCCCGCAGTCGATCCCCGCACCCGGGAGATGGCGCATGCGTTGCGCTTCCTCGCCGCCGACGCCGTCGAGACGGCGAAGACCGGCCACCCCGGCATGCCGCTCGGCATGGCCGACATCGCGACGGTCCTGTTCAGCCGGCACCTGAAATACGACGCGGCGGCACCGCGATGGCCGGACCGCGACCGCTTCGTCCTGTCGAACGGCCATGGCTCGATGCTGCTCTACGGCCTCCTGCACCTGACCGGCTACGCGGACGCGTCCCTCGACGACCTCAAGCGCTTCCGGAAGGCGCGGTCGCGGGCCGCGGCGCATCCCGAGTTCGGCCACATGGCCGGCATCGAGACGACCACCGGGCCGCTCGGCCAGGGCCTCGCCACCGCCGTCGGCATGGCGATCGCGGAGCGGCTGCTGCGGGCCGAATTCGGCGCCGACCTGGTCGATCACCGGACCTGGGTGTTCGCCGGCGACGGCTGCCTGATGGAGGGCGTCAGCCAGGAGGCGATCTCGCTCGCCGGACATCTCGGCCTTGCCAGGCTCACCGTCGTCTTCGACGACAACGGCACCACCATCGACGGCGGCACCGCGCTGTCCACCATGGACGACCAGCGCAAGCGCTTCGAGGCCTCGGGTTGGGCGACGATCGCGGTCGATGGGCACGACCCGGCGGCGATCGACGAAGCGCTCGCCTTCGCGCGCAGCGCCGACCGTCCGACGATGATCGCCGCCCGCACCCGGATCGGCTTCGGCGCGCCGACCAAGGAGGGCAAGGCGATCGTCCACGGCTCGCCGCTCGGCGCCGAGGAACTGGCCGGGCTCCGACGCAACCTCGGCTGGGACCACCCGGCCTTCGAGGTTCCGGAATCGCTCCGCGCCCCGTGGC
>JAEZEN010000198.1 GCA_023433185.1 Pseudomonadota bacterium
CTGAGCCACAAGAACACGAGGATCGCCTGATCATGGCCGACCTTCAGTCCCTCCAGGATCTCGTCCCCCAGGCGCCCGAGGCGCCCGTCCACGTCCAGAAGCTGGACGCCCAGGGGCGTGCCTATGCCACCGGCAAGCGCAAGGATGCCGTCGCCCGCGTCTGGGTGACCCGCGGCGCCGGTCGCATCTTCGTCAACGACAAGGACTACACGCAGTACTTCGCGCGCCCGGTTCTGCAGATGATCGTCGAGCAGCCGATCATCACCGCCAACCGGACCGGCCAGTACGATGTCCGTGCCACCGTCTCGGGCGGCGGCCTCTCGGGCCAGGCCGGCGCGCTCCGCCACGGCATCTCGAAGGCACTCACCTACTACGAGCCCGAGCTTCGCTCCGCACTCAAGAAAGCGGGCTTCATCACCCGCGACTCGCGCACCGTCGAGCGCAAGAAGTACGGCCGCGCCAAGGCCCGCCGTTCGTTCCAGTTCTCGAAGCGCTAGGTCCGCGCTTCGCCAGGTCGAAGGGGCAGCCTCGCGCTGCCCCTTTTTCACTGTCGGCCCGGCCTCTATGAAGGGCGCGATGGCCCGCAGCGACACCGTCCGCGACCTGCTCACGCTCCGCTGGCGCGGCGCCGACAGACGTCGTCGCGACCACCGGCTCGGCTTCTTCGTCGCCGGCGTCCAGAAGGGCGGCACGACGACCCTCGACCGCCTGCTCCGCCTTCACCCGGCGATCGAGCTGCCGCACACCCGGAAGGAACTCCACTACTTCGACGCGGATGCACGCTTCGATGGCGACCGGCCGCTGGACGACTATGCGCCACTCCAGGCCGAGTTCTATTTCGACCGCCCGCTGGCCGGGGAAGTGACACCCTCCTACACCTATTGGGCGCCGGCGCTCCCCCGCATCCGCACCTACAACCCCGCCGCCCGGATCGTCGTCCTTCTCCGTAGTCCCGTCCTCCGCGCCTGGTCGCATTGGGGCCATCTCGACCGGAAGACCCGAGAGAACGGCCGACCCGGCGCAAGGCTCGATCCCTTCGTGGTCCGTCTCGAGCGCGAGGCCCGCGCCCTCCGCAAAGACCCCCGTCATCAGGATCTTGGCCTGTCCCACATCGGGCGGGGCCTCTACGCGCCGCAGATCGAGCGCCTGCGCGCCCTCTTCCCGGCCGACCAACTCCTGTTCCTCAAGTCGGAACGCTTCTTCGCCGACCAGCATGGCGTCGCCGACGAGGTCTGTCGCTTCCTCGGCGTCACGCCCCTGACGGCCGTCGCGACGCCGCCCGTCGTCCATGCCAATGCCGGCAGTGCCAACTGGATCTCGCGCGACGACTGGAACGCCGCCCTGCCCTACTTTGCCGCCGACATCGACGCCGTCGAGCGCCTGCTCGGCTGGGACTGCGGCGACTGGCGGGCGCTGCCTAGAGGATGAAGTCGGCGTCCTTGTCGAGGTCGCGCGCGCCGACGTCGCGGATGAGGATGCGCACGTCTCCGATCTTCACGAGCACGCCCTTGTCGTGGGCCTTGATCCGGACATCACCGCGATCCGCATCGAAGGCGCCAAGGTCGATGCGATCCTTCCGGCCCCAGTCCCGGATCGTGTCGCGGCCATCGCCGGGCGCGAAGGCGAACACGTCGGCGCCCTTCCCGCCTGAGAGTTCGTCACGCCCCTTCCCGCCCGACAGCCGGTCGTCGCCGCTCCCGCCGTAGAGGCGATCCTTGCCCGAATCGCCGAGGAGCCTGTCGTCGCCGCGGTTTCCCATCAGGACATCGTTTCCGGCACCTCCGGAGATATCGTCGTCACCGCGTCTTCCATAGAGGCGGTCGCCGGCCCCGTCGCCGGTCATGATGTCTCCCGCCGAAGTCCCGACACGCGCGCCGCCGTCGAGCTCCCGGTCGGGCGCCGCGTAGGGAATGAAGCCGTCGCTCTCGGCGTGCTTGAGGTACTTCTCGACCAGCTTGGGCTTCCGCACATAGTCGACCGAGAGCACGAACTCGCCGGCGTCGGCATAGGAGGCGAGAATTTCTTCGATCGCCTGTTTGTCCGGCCGGAAGCGGTTGTCCTCGTCCTTGCCGCCGCGGAGATAGAGGTCCTCGATGGCGATGCCGGCGATCGCATCGTGGAGCGCGGCGACGCGGGCCGCGTCCGCCTTCGGCTTGCCCCCGGTGTCGTAGACGAGATCGGAGAGGAGGAAGGGCGCGTTCTGCTGGATGAGGACGAAGTCGGGGTTGATGGCGCGCGCCGCCTCGGACAGCTCGACGATGAAGTCGATCATCCGCGCCGCCGCTTCGGAGCCCGTCTTCGGGTCTCCCGGCTCGCGGTCCGTCGCCTTCACTTCGTGCGCCCAGAAATAATAGGCGTCGACGATGTCGAGATAGGCACCGTCGAAGCCCTGGGCCGCCATTTCCTCGATGCGGGATGTGACGATCGCCTGCCAGTCGTCATCCCAGTAGCGGACCTTGCGGCTGTCCGGCCAGTCGGGATTGAGCGGCCCGAGCCAGTGGGGCGCGGTGCCGGTGAGCTGGCCGCCCGCGGTGCCGTCCTTGGTCCAGCCCGGCTGCCAGTAGTCCCGAAAGTCCTCGCTCTCGCCGATCGAGATGTAGGCGAGCACCACCTTCCGGTCGGCGCCGGTCCCCTGCATGGCGGCGACCTCTGCGGCGCTGTACGCACCAGCGCCGGAGCCGTCGCGGGAGTGGTCGATGACCACGAGCCCGGCGTCGAGGGCGGCGACCGACGCGACGCCGAGCGGGCTGCCACCCTTTCCCTGCAACTGGTAGTGCCAGGAGTCGAAAGCCACGGGTCCGTCGCGGGTCTCGATCACCGGCATGTCGTCGCGCCTTTCCGAATGCGTTCGGCCACGCTACACCCTCGGCATGACCGAAAATAGCCACCCGCGCACCGACAACGCCGTCTTCGGCCCGCTGATGGGCGGCAGCCCCGAGGCGACCTTCGGCGGCGTCCTCTCCTTCATGCGCCGCCGCTACAGCCGCGATCTCGCGGGTGTCGATGCCGCGGTCTGGGGCATTCCCTTCGACCAGTCGGTCAGCAACCGCCCGGGCTGCCGTTTCGGTCCGTCTGCCATCCGCCGCGCCTCGGCGATCTTCGACGGCGACCCGCAATACCCCTTCGGCTTCGACCCGTTCGCCACGCTCGCGGTTGTCGACTATGGCGATGCCGGTTTCGACTACGCGCAGCCGATGGCCTTCGCCGATTCGATCGCCGCGCAGGCACGCGCGATCCTCGACACGGGCGCGCATCTCTTCTCGCTCGGCGGCGACCATTTCGTCACCTATCCGCTGCTCCGGGCCCATGCCGCGAAGCACGGGCCGCTGGCGCTCGTCCAGTTCGACGCCCACCAGGACACCTGGCCCGACCATGGCGGCATCTCCCATGGCGGATTCGTCGCCCGCGCCGTCCGGGAGGGTCTCATCGATCCACTGCGCTCGATCCAGGTCGGCATCCGGACCGTCGCCCCCGAGGACTGCGGCATTCCGATGATCCCCGGCCATGCGCTCGACACGCTCGGCATCGCCGGCGTCACCGCCCGCATCCGGGAAACGGTCGGCGGGGCAGCGGCCTACCTCACCTTCGACATCGACTGCCTCGACCCCGCCTTTGCCCCGGGCACCGGGACCCCGGTCGCGGGCGGCCTGTCCTCGCGCGAGGCGCTCGCCATCCTCCGCGGCCTCGGCACCATCGGATTCGTCGGCGGCGACGTGGTCGAGGTGTCGCCGCCCTACGACCATGCCGACATCACGGCGATCGCCGGCGCGACCGTGGCGCTCACCTACCTCGCCCTGCTGGCGGAGCGGCGGGGCGCCCCGGCC
>JAEZEN010000235.1 GCA_023433185.1 Pseudomonadota bacterium
CTGCTCGTCCGTGCCGACGCGAGCGCCAAGTCCGCCGAGGAGATCGCCGCCATCGAGGTCGCGCCCGGCACCCGGGTCGGCGACATCGCCGACGTGGTCTTCGGCCCGGCGGAGCGCAACACCTCGCTGCGCATGAACGGGCAGACCGGCGTCGGCCTCGGCATCGTCCGCCAGGCGAAGTCGAACGTCCTCGAGATCTCCGCGGGCGTCCGCCAGGCGGTCGAGGAGCTCAACGTGTCGCTGCCCGAGGACGTGACGCTCGTCGTCACCTCCGACGATGCGATCTTCATCGACTCGGCGATCGAGGCGGTGGTCGTCGACCTGATGATCGCCACCCTCATCGTGGTCGCGATCATCTTCGTCTTCCTGCGATCGCTGCGGCTCACCTTCATTCCCGCCGTGACCGTGCCGATCGCCCTCTTCGGGACGGTGGCGGCAATCTATCTCGCCGGCTTCTCGGTCAACATCCTTACGCTGCTCGCGCTGGTCCTCGCCACCGGCCTCGTCGTCGATGATGCGATCGTCGTCATCGAGAACATCTCGCGGCAGCGGGCCCTCGGCCTCGGCCCGCGGGCGGCGGCCGTGATCGGCACGCGGCAGGTCTTCTTCGCGGTGCTGTCGACGACGGCGACGCTCGCGGCGGTGTTCATCCCGATCTCGTTCTTCCCCGGCACCGCCGGGCGCCTGTTCTCCGAGTTCGGCTTCGTGCTCGCCTTTGCCGTGACGCTGTCGGGCGTCGTCGCGCTGACCCTGGTGCCGATGCTCGCCTCGCGCTGGATCGGCAGCGGGCAGCATGTGCCGAGCCGCAACCCGATCGGCCGCGCGGTGTCGTCCTGCGGCTCGGCGCTCGAGCGCCTCTACGCGCGCATCCTCGACGCCTGCCTCCGCGCGCCTATGGTGGTGGTCACCGCGGCGCTCCTCTTCGCCGGCGCGGCGGCGGCGGTCTATCCGCTCCTGCCGAACGAGCTGACGCCGAGCGAGGACCGCGGCTTCATCCCCATCTCGATCCGCGCCCCCCAGGGGGCGACGGTGGACTATACCGCCGAGCAGGTGCAGCGCGCCGAGGCGATCGTCCAGTCCTTCCGCGAGAGCGGCGAGGTGACCAACGTCTTCGCCACCGCGCAGGGCTTCGGCGGCGGCGGCTTCATGTTCCTGACGCTCGCCCCGTGGGACGAGCGGACCCGCTCGCAGCAGGCGATCACTGCCGACCTCAACAGCCGGCTCGGCGAGATCCCGGGCATCCAGATCACCGCCTTCTCGGCCAACAGCCTCGGCATCCGGGGTGGCGGGCAGGGCCTCCAGTTCGCCATCACCGGCTCGGACTACGACCAGATAGCGGTGGCGGCGGCCGAGCTGAACACCGCGCTGCAGGACGACCCGACCTTCGCCACGACGCGGCTCAACTACGACACCACCCAGCCGCAGCTCTCGATCCGCATCGACCGCGAGCGCGCCGCCGACGTGGGCGTGCCGATCCAGAACATCTCGGCCGTCATCCAGACGCTGCTCGAGGGCCGCGAGGTCGGTCACTTCAACCTCGGCGACGAGCGCATCGAGATCCTGGCGCTGGCACCAGACGGGATGATCCAGGACCCGGCCGGGCTCGAGCGCATCCAGCTCCGCACGTCGAGCGACCGCATGGTGCCGCTGTCCTCGCTCGTCACCTTCGAGGAGGTGGCGGTGGCGCCGAACCTCCAGCGCCAGGACCAGCGCCGCGCCGTGCCGATGTCGGCGACGCTGGCGCCCGGCATCGACTTCGGCCAGGGCATGGAGCGCCTCGAGGCGATCGCCGAGAGCGTGCTGCCGGCCGGCATGGGCCTCATCTACACCGGCGAGGCGAAGGAGCTGAACGCGGCGTCGAGCGGCGTCGCCCAGACCTTCGCCTTCGCGCTGCTCGTCGTCCTGCTCGTGCTCGCCGCCCAGTTCGAGAGCTTCGTCAGCGCCGTGATCCTGATCGCGGTGGTGCCCTTCGGCCTCGCGGCGGCGGTGTTCGCGATGCTGCTGACGGGCGGCTCGCTCAACATCTACAGCCAGATCGGGCTGATATTGCTGGTCGGGTTGATGGCCAAGAACGGCATCCTGATCGTCGAGTTCGCCAACCAGCTCCGCGATTCCGGGCAGTCGGTGCGCGAGGCGATCCGGAATGCCAGCGTCATCCGCCTGCGGCCGGTGGTGATGACGATGATCGCGACCATCCTCGGCGGCCTGCCGCTGGTCCTCAGCAGTGGTGCCGGATCGGAGGCGCGGCAGGCGCTGGGCTGGGTCGTGGTCGGCGGTCTCGCCATCGCGACCTTCGCCACCCTCTTCGTCACCCCCGTGGTGTTCGACCTGCTGGCCCGCTTCTCGAAGGCCCGCGCCACCGAGGAGCAGCGCCTCGAGCGCGAGCTCCGCGAGGCCGGCGGCCCGCGCGGCCTGCGTCCGACCGAGGAGGAACTCGGTCACGTGGCTCCGGCGGAGTGAGCGCGATGATGACGGCGGTGCTCCAGGGCCGGGCAGGGGGGCGGGCAGCCTGCCCCATGCCGCCCGCGCGGCCTTTCGCGCCGCCGGCGGGCCGGGCGGGCGCGGCGCGCCGTGTCCCGTACACGAAGCTGTGGCGCCACAGCGGGACGCCGATCGGCTATCGTGGCGGCCTCGCCATGCCGCGGCCAGCATTGCCGTGTCCGGTGCAGAAGACACGTCGCTGGAGTCTCAGCTTGGTGCAGTCGAAAGGCCCGCGTGACGGCGATCTCATCGCCCGCGACCGGATGCGGCTCGCGCGCGTGGCCGAGGGCGACGAGGCGACGTTCGCCCGCATCGTCGGCGAGGAGACGCCGAGGCTGCTGCGTTTCGCCGGCACCATCCTCGGCGCCGGCGCGCCGGAGGCCGAGGAGGTGGCGCAGGAGGCGCTCATCCGGCTGTGGCGCCAGGCCGACACCTGGCGGCCCGAGGGCCGGATCTCGACATGGCTCCACCGCGTCACGTACCGGCTCTGCATCGATGTACTGCGCCGTCGCCGGCCGGATGTCGAAATCGACCTCGTCGAGGACGAAATCGCCGACGAGACCCCGGAGCCGGAGGCCCGGCTGATCGTCGCGGAGGACGTGCGTGCCCTCCGCGCCGCCGTCGACAGCCTGCCCGAGCGGCAGCGGACGGCGATCGTGCTCTGCCACTTCCAGGGACTAGGCCAGGCGGAAGCGGCGGATGTGATGGAGGTGAGCGAGGCGGCCTACGAGTCCCTCCTCGCCCGGGCGAGGCGGCGCCTTCGGGTGATCCTCGCCGGACAACGATAGGAGGCCTGACAATGGCCCAGGACCGCAGCATCAGGGAGGCACTCGACCGTTTCGGAACGGATTTCGCGACCTGGCCGGATCCGGCACTTGCCGGCGAGGCGCGCCGGCTGGCGCTTGCCGACCGGAGCTTCCGGGCCCGCCTCGACACGGCGGCCGCGATCGATGCCGGGCTCGAGCGCCTGCGTGACGCGCTCGATGCCGAGGCCGCAGCCAGCGGTGCCGTCCGTCGCGTCGAAGAGCGCGTGCTGTCCGCCGTGACGCCCGCGGTCGCGAACGGCCGCCGCTGGGCGATGGTCGCTGCGGCCGTGGTGGCCGCGGCGGTCCTCGGTGCCATCGTCGACGTCACCGTGCTGGCGCCGTTCGGCAGCGAATCCTTCGAGGTCGTGGTGCTCGACCCGCTCTTCTTCGACCCGGCGGGGGTGATGTCGCCATGACGCCGTCGACGCGCGTCCGTGGCCGGGTGCCATGGCTGTTCGTGGCCCTCGCCGCATCGCTGGCCGTCAATGCCTTCGTCATCGGCGCCTTCGCGACCGATGTCCTCCGCTTCTCCTATGCGGCGAAGCGGCCCGTCAGTTTCGAGTTGCGCTGGCTCGAGGAACGGTTGGCGCCGGAGGACTTCGCGGTCGTCAATGCCGCCGTCGAAGCCTCCCGGCCTGACGCCCATGCCCGGTTCGACCGGTTGCGGGCGCTGCGCAACGAGGTTGGCGTGCTCGCCGCCGCCCCCGAGCCGGATCGCGCTGCGATCGACGCCAAGCTGGCGGAGATCCGGGAGGAGCAGCGGGAGATGGTGGGGAACCTGCAGGCAACGATCATCGATGCGCTTCTTGACCTGCCGGCGGCCGCGCGCTCGTCCCTGTCCACCCCGACGGCGGAAACGGCGCGCTAACGAAACGTCTCTAGGATGGAGTGCATGTCGAAGATACAGGCAGGCGGGGAGAGTTTCGAGCCGGCTTAGCCTTTGTCGTCCTCGGCCATCCCCCTATCGGCACCGCTCCAAAAAACGCGGTAACCCTCGGTCGGTCAGGCAATTCCCGGACCAGGCGCGAGCCTCCCCCCTTGTTCACCGCACTTGCTTGCCCCTGGCAAGCAGCGGACCTGCCTGTTCGCCGCCTCCCATGGGTCCTTCTGCGGAAGCAGACCGGCGGCATTGTCGAACCGCCCATCGACGTGCCCGACTTGGTGATCTAAGCGCGATTCTGCCGAAAAGGGAAGAGGTGGCCCGCGCGCGGCTGCCCCATGGTGCAATCGGCGTTGCCAATTGGTCACTCACCATGGTTCCGCCTTCATTATCATATGATGAAATCTCGCCCGTTGGTCCTGCTTGTCGCCAGGGCGTCGCGTCGGGATGGCTCGAATCACGGGGTGCATGGGGGGCGTAGACGCCGGCGCTGTTGCTCTCCATCGTCGGCGCTAATAATATCGGCAATGAGAATTAGCGGAACGGGCCGGGAAGGGCCGGTAACGCATGGCAAGCACTTCTGCGCTTGATAAGGCCATGCATTCTGCGGCATGGTGCGGGGCGTTCGGCCTCCCCGGCACGCAGGATGAGGAGCGAACGTCAGACGCGGTTGGCCGATGGCCGACACGCCGTCTGGGACTGGAAGACCGGCGGGCAGGTCCCCGCCCAAAAAGACGTTGATCCGTGGTCGGGCCAAGACCGTCAAAGGTCGCCCTAGCGAGACTATCAATCGGGAGGAGAATCCTATGAAGCGTATGATGATTGCCGGCGTTGCGGCGGCAGTGGCGCTCGCGGCCTCGGCTGCCATGGCGCAGGACAAGAAGACCATCGCGTTCGTCGTCAACGGCCCGTCGGACTTCTGGAAGATCATGGAGGCGGCCGTGGCCAAGGCCGCGACCGAGATGCCCGACTTCGAACTGCAGTTCGTGTATCCGGAGCGCGCCGATGCCGCGATCCAGCGCCGCATGATGGACGATCTCGTCGCGGCCGGCATCGATGCGATCGCCGTCTCCGTGGTCGATCCGCCGACCTCGACCGATGCGATCAACACCGTCGCCGCCCAGATTCCGTTCTTCACCTTCGACTCCGATGCGACCCAGTCGGATCGCGTCGCCTATATCGGCTCGTCCAACACCGAGCTCGGCACGGCGGCGGGTGAGCTGATGAAGAAGGCGATGGCGGGCAAGGAAGGCAAGTGCATGGGCTTCGTCGGACTGCCCGGCGCCGACAACGCCAAGGAGCGCATCAACGGCTACAACGAGGCCGTGAAGGGTACCGGCCTCGAGCTGATCGATGTCCGCGGCGACGACATCGACCAGACCCGCGCCCGCGCCAATGTCGACGACGTGCTGGTGGCCCACCCGGAAGTCAACTGCATGGTCGGATTCTACTCGTACAACCCGCCGCGGATGTACGAGGCGCTCCGCGATGCCGGCAAGCTCGGCGAGATCACCGTCGTCGCCTTCGACGAGGACCCGATCACGCTCGGCGCGGTCGCCGAAGGCTCGTTCGCCGGCACCGTCGTCCAGCAGCCCTATGAGTGGGGCGCGCAGGGCGCGAAGCTGATCGCCGACTACCTCAATGGCGACAAGTCGATGATTCCGGACGACGGCATCATGATCATCCCGGGCCTGACGCTGACTCAGGACAACGTCAAGCAGTTCCAGGAAGACTTCCAGAAGAAGCTTGCGGGCGGCTAGTCCGTCACCGGATGGCCCGCGGCCGGCTGCGGCCGCGGGTCTTTCTCACGTGAGGCAAGCTCCGAGCCCGACAC
>JAEZEN010000489.1 GCA_023433185.1 Pseudomonadota bacterium
CATGATCGTCGCCGCAGCCGGAATCGGCTACGCCGTCGCCCGCGCCACCGCCCCGAGCGCGGTCGAACAGGCGCCCGACTGGCGCGACGCCGTCGCCGACTACATCGCCCTCTACACCCCCGAGACCTTCGCGTTGGCCCCGACCGATCCCGCTGCCTACGCGCCGCGGCTGGCCCAGGTCGGCGCGAGCCTGGGGCTCGACCTGACGCCGGATGTGCTCGCCCTGCCAGGGCTCGACCTTCGCGGTGCGGTACTCTTCCACTACGACGGGAAGCCGCTCGGCCGGCTGGCCTATGTCTCGACCGATCACGGCCTGGTCTCGTTGTGCATCATCAGGAACGACCGCGCCGACGCCCCGCCTGCGTTCGAGGAGCGGCGGGGCCTGAACGCCGTCTTCTGGAACGCCCACGGCCTCGGCTATCTCGTCATAGGCGACATGCCGCGCGGCACGATCGAGTCGCTGGCGGATGCGGTGTCGGCGCGCGTTTCGTAGGGGCGGAACACGCTGCGACGCCCCGCTTTCCATAGCGCGTCACCAGATACATTTGTCTTCCGAGGTCGACATAAGTCGTTTGACCGTTTCCCGGGCCCGCGCCATAGTCACGCGGTCAATCAAGCAGGATGCATGGCGGAATGTCCGTGAAACTGGTGGTGCCGTCGCTCGGCACCGAGGTCACCGAAGGCATCGTCGTCGAGTGGCTGAAGTCGGTCGGCGAGATGGTCAGCCAGGGTGAGCCGGTCGTGGTGATCGGCACCCCGAAGCTCAACCTCGAGGTCGAGGCGCCGGTGACCGGCGTCCTGTCGCGGACCGATGTCGAGCCGGATGAGGTCGTCGAGGTCGGGGCGTCGCTCGGCATCATCGACGAGGGCGGCGACGGCGCATGAGCGACGCTGCATCGGGCGGCACGACCGGAAGCCTCGCCTTCACGGTCGACGGGCGGAGCATCTACTGCGCGACGCAGGGGTCCGGCGAGGAGGCCTTCGTCCTCGTGCCGGGCTACGGCGCCGACCATACCGGATGGTTCATGACCCAGCCGGCACTCGCCGCGCGGGGCCGGGTCTTCGCTCCCGACCTGCCAGGCGGGCTGATGTCGAGCCTCGATGTCGGGCCCGGCGACATCGCCTTCTTCGCCGGCATCGTCCGTGCCCTCATGGACACGGCCGGGCTCGGGCGCGTCCACCTCGTCGGCCATTCGATGGGCGCGGCGACGGCGGTCGCCGTGGCGACGGCGGTGCCGGAACGGGTGACGCGGCTGACGCTGATCGCACCGGCGGGCATCGACCGCTGGATCAACATGGCGTTCATCTCCGGCTTCCCGCTGATCGCCACCGCGGCCGAGGCCCGGCCGTTCATGGAAATGCTGGTTGCCAACCCGCGCATGATCTCGCCCGAGATGCTCCGCCTCGTCGCCGCCTACACGACCACGCCCGGCGTCCGGCAGGCGCTCGAGACGATCGCGGCAGCGACCTTCCCCGGCGAGCAGATCTATCTTTACAGGGACCGGCTCGGCGCGCTCGGCGTGCCGGTGAGCGTCATCTGGGGCGCCGACGACCAGATCGTCCGTCCGGTGGTCGACGGCTTCCCCGAGGGGGTCCCGGTGACGGTGGTCCCGAAGGCCGGGCACCTCGTCCATCTCGAGCAGGCGCCCGACGTGAACCGGCTGATCCTGTCCTGACCTGTCGCGCGAAGTCCTGACCGCGGCGGCGGCCGCGACGGAGTCAAGCGCGCAGCGCCGGCAGCACCCTGGCCTCGAGCAGTTCGATGGTCCGCGCCACCTTCGCGAAGGGCAGGCCGCCGAGGTCGATCTGCCCCAGGTAGCGCTGGTGGCCGAAGAGTTCCTTCTCCCACAGGATCTTGTCGACGATCTCCTGCGGGCTGCCGACGAAGAGCGGGCCGTCGGCGGCGGCGCGACGCTCAAACTCGTCGCGCGGCACGGTGCGGGCGAAGTCCGGCTTCGGCGCATGGAGGCGGAAGTACTGGGCGTAGTACGGGTAGAAGCCGTCGCGCGCCCCTTGCGAGGTGTCGGCGACGTGCATGTGGCCGCCGAGGCTCACGCGGATCCGGTCCGGCCCGAACCCGGCCTCGGCGCCGATACGCTGGTAGTCGCGGACCTGTGGGGCGAGACCAGCCGGCGGCAGGGTGATGTTGGCGAGGGTGAGCGGCAGGCCCATCCGCGCCGCCCTCGCCGCGTTCTCGGCATTGCCGCCGGTACCGATCCAGATCGGCAGCGGGTCCTGCACCGGCCGCGGCACAACCGGCGCATTCTCGAGCGGTGGACGGAAGCGCCCCTGCCAGGTGACGCGCTCCGCGTCGCGGATCTGGAGCAGCAGCGCCAGCTTCTCCTCGAACACCGCGGCATAGTCGTCGAGGCTCACCCCGAACAGCGGGAACGATTCGAGAAAGGTCCCGCGGCCGGCGATCATCTCGGCCCGGCCGCCGGAAACGAGGTCGGCGGTGGCGAAATCCTCGAAGACGCGGACTGGGTCGAGGGTCGACAGAATCGTCACCGCGCTGCCGACGCGAATCCGGCTCGTCCGCGCCGCGACCGCGGCCATCATCACGGCAGGCGACGAGATCGGGATGTCGGGGCGGTGGTGCTCGCCGAAGGCGAAGACAGCGAACCCCGCCTGGTCGGCGAGCTCGGCGGCGGCGAGGATCTCGCGGTAGCGCTGCGCGACGCCGATCGTCGCCCCGGTCGCGGGGTCGGGACTGATGTCGCCGAAGGTGTAGAGGCCGATTTCCACGTCTGCGTCCCCCGGCGCCGGGCGCGGCACCGCCGCCCGCCCCGCCGGGGAGGCTAGCCT
>JAEZEN010000264.1 GCA_023433185.1 Pseudomonadota bacterium
CTCGTGGAGCAGCACCGCCGCCACCGCCGAGTCGACACCCCCCGAGAGGCCGCAGATCACCCTGCCCTTCCCCACCTGCTCGCGGATGCGGGCGATCGCCTGCTCGCGGAAGGCGGCCATCGTCCAGTCCCCGGCACAGCCGGCAATGTTCCGCGCGAAGTTGGCGAGGAGCCGCCCGCCGTCCGGGGTGTGCGCGACCTCGAGGTGGAACTGGGTGGCGTAGATCCGGCGCGCCTCGTCGGCGATCATGGCGAAGGGCGCGTTCTCGGAGCGCCCGATCACGCTGAACCCCGCAGGCAGTTCGGCGACCCGGTCTCCGTGGCTCATCCATACCTGGTGGCGCTCGCCGACCGCCCACACGCCGTCGAGGATCGTCGCCGGCGCCACCACCTCGACGAAGGCCCGGCCGAATTCGCGGTTGTGTTCGCCCTCGACCTTGCCGCCGAGCTGGTGCGCGATGGCCTGCTCGCCGTAGCAGATACCGAGGATGGGCAGGCCGAGATCGTAGATCGCCGGCGGCGGCAGGGGTGAGTCGGCGTCGAGCACCGAAGCGGGGCCGCCGGAGAGGATGATCCCCTTGGGCCTGAGCCGCGCGATCGCCGCCTCCGCCTTGTTGAACGGCGCAATCTCGGAATAGACGCCCGCTTCGCGAACGCGCCGCGCGATCAGCTGGGTAACCTGGCTGCCGAAATCGAGGATGAGGATGGTGTCGGTCATCGGGGCCCCGGGGTGGGTTTCAATCCATCCGGTTAGGCGCTCGCGGCCGAATCTGCAATGCAGGTCTATGCCGGTCGTGCCGGCCTGAACCGTCCCGACGTCACGTGCTCGTGCATGGCATCGATCACCAGCGCCAGTTTCTCGTCGAGGACGTGCAGGAATTCGAGCCAGTCGTGGAGGCCGGTCAAGTCGCTGCGCCCGTCGCTGATGCCGCGGAGCCCGATCACGGGGATCGCCAGCCGCTCCGCCGCGCGAAACACCGCATAGGTCTCCATGTCGACCATGTCGGCATCGATCGCGTCATAGGCCCGGCCCGAGACGATATCGCCGCCGGTCGAGATCGAGGCCACGGGAATGTCGGGCAGGCGGTCGGGAATGGCGATCACCGCGGGCTGGTCGGTGAACGGCGTGACGCCCTTCTCGAAGCCGAGCGGCGAGCAGTCCATGTCGCGGTAGGCGATGCTCGCCACCTGGTAGATGCCGGCATGGTCGAGCCGCGCCGATCCGGCCGTGCCCAGCGAGACGACGAGGTCCGGTCGCCGCCCCGCGCGGTCGAGCTCGCCGAGCGCCACGGACGTGCCGACCGCCGCCTCCACCGGGCCGACGCCGGTGATCACCGGCACGATCCGCCGGCGGAGATGCGCCCCGTATTCCTGCTACGTCGCCATCACGAAGAGCACGGCGAGGTCGCCGATGGACGTGAGCTGCGGGTCGGTCGGTGCGGTCACTGCCCGGTCCAGTCGCAATCCTGGCGCACGGTCACGAACCCCGACAGGAGGTCGATGTCGATGAGTTGCCGGCGGCGCTCGCCGGCGCCATCGTCGATGGCGAAGATCGACTTCGCCGACCACGTCTCGCCCTCGCCGCCGCAGGACATCGCCACCGTCCATGCTGCCCCGTCCTCGCGGACGAGCGGCTCGACGCTATCGATGGTGCAGTGGCTCTCGTAGTAGCGGATCGCGCCATCGGCGATCACCGTCGGCACCATGTCGCTTTCCCCGGGCGCGTAGGCGCAGCTATCGACGTTCCAGCCCCAGCGCCCGTCGAAGGGCAGCGGCTCGGCAAGAGCGGCACCGGCGAGGCATGGCAGAAGGGCGAGGCCAGGCAGCAGCTTCATGGGCTTTGCTCCGTTCGGGGCGCTATGCTTCCAGAGCGGCCGGCGCCTGTCCACCATGCGCTGGGGACCAGCCTCCCTGGCAGCACATTTCTCTCCGGCCGAGACCTTCGGCGCCGGGGCCCGCCCACGCCCTCCTGCCCCGACTCACGCGTCGATCACGCTACGCACCTTGAGGGCGAGCTGGTCGAGGGTGAAGGGCTTCGGCAGGAAGTTGACCCCGGCATCGAGGATGCCGTTGTGAACCACGGCGTTCCGCGTGAACCCGGTGGTGAACAGCACCTTGATCCCCGGCCGCTTCTCGGCCGCCAGTTCGGCGAGGCGGCGGCCGTTGATCTCGGGCATGACGATGTCGGTGAAGAGCAGCGCCACGTCGCCATGCCTGTCGAGGAGTTCGAGCGCCGTGGCAGCGGAATCCGCGACCACCACCGCGTAGCCGAGTTCGGTCAGCGAGGCGGCCGTTAGGGTCCGTACACGCTCCTCGTCTTCAACGACCAGCACGAGTTCGTCTGGACGGCCCTCTGGCCGCTCCCCCGACGCTCCGGCCGGCGCCACGACTGTCCTGTCCTCCGTCGCGAGGCTCCGCGGCAGGTAGATCTTCACCGTCGTGCCCTCGCCGGGCTCGCTGTAGATCTTGATGTGCCCGCCCGACTGCTTGACGAAGCCGTGGACCTGGCTGAGGCCGAGCCCGGTGCCCTTGCCGGTCGCCTTGGTGGTGAAGAAGGGGTCGAACGCCTTGGCGACGATGTCCGCCGGCATGCCGGAGCCGCTGTCGGTCACCGCGATCATCACATACTGCCCGGGATCGGCGACGGGGTTCTCCCGCACATATTCGTCATCGAGATAGGCATTCGCCGTCTCGATGGTGATCCGCCCGCCATCCGGCATCGCGTCGCGGGCGTTCACCGCGAGGTTGAGGATGGAGTTCTCGAGCGGGCTCGGGTCGGCATGGACGCGCCACAGGCCGCCGGCCAGCACCGTCTCGAGCTGGATCGTCTCACCAAGCGTGCGATGGAGCAGTTCAGACATGCCGGCGACGAGCTTGTTGACGTCGAGCACCTGCGGCGCCAGTGGCTGCTGGCGGGAGAACGCGAGGAGCCGCTGCGTCAGGTCCGCCGCGCGCCGCGCCGCATCGCCCGCCGCGTCGAGGAACTGGCCGATCTCCGTCACGCCGGCCGCGAGGCGTCGCTGCGCGAGGCTGACGGCGCTGATGATCACCGCGAGCATGTTGTTGAAGTCGTGGGCAATGCCGCCGGTCAGTTGCCCCACCGCCTCGATCTTGTGCATCTGGCGGAGTTGCGCCTCCGTGGCCTGGCGGGTTTCGACCTCCGCAGTGAGGCGCTGATAGGATTCGCGGAGCAACTGGTTGCGCTCGCGGATGGTCGCCGCATGCTCGGCGAGTTCGCGGTAGCGCCGGCGGGCATCGGTGATCGCGATGATGCCGAGGGCGGCGATCAGGGCGGCAGCGGCGACGACCGCGATCAGAAGGTCGCGGGCCGCGCCGGACGCCGCGTCGAATGCCTCCTGCCGGGCCGCGATCTCGTAGTCTCGGATCTCGTCGATGATCGATCGTGCCTCGTCCATCAGAGCCTTGCCGCGATCGTTGCGGACGACGGCTATGGCTTCCGCCGACTGTCCGGAGCGGTACAGCGCAACCGTCGACGTCATCTCGGCAATCTTGTCGTTCGCGATCGCATGGAGCCGGCGTAGCTGGCTCGAGACGGCCGAATCGTCGAGGCCCGCCTCGAGAGCCTCGAGGCGACCTTCGAGATCGCTGGAGCTGATGAAGAACGGCGTGAGATAGGCCTCCTCCCCCGTCAGGAGGTAGCCGCGCTGCGCCGTCTCGGCGTCCTGGAGAGCGCCGAGGACGTCGGTGACCTCCATGATCGCCCGAAAGCGCGCGTCGACCTCGCGCGTATTGTCGCGGACGACGAAGGTGAATACCGCCACCGCCACCGCCACCGCGATCACGAGGACGAAGCCTGCCAGGAGCAGCAGCACCGGCGGCTGCCGGAAGAACGACATCGTGGTCGGCGGCGGGGAAGGGTCGGGGCGAAGCGGCATGCTGGCTCGTGAATCATTGGCCGGCCGAAACTTACGCGGATTTTCGCGCTTGAAATACCGCTTTCGGCCGGTTGCGCAGGGCCCCGACGCGGCGGTAGGCTCGGCACGCCCGATGCGGGTCGAACCCATGGCCGCGCCGACCGAGACCGCTGCCCCCGAGACGCTGTGCCTCGACTGCCTGCGGCGGAGCCCCGCTCCGGCGGCGCGCTGCCGGCATTGCGGCAGTCCCCGCCTCGCCATCCATCCCGAGCTCGACCGGCTCGCCATCGCCCATCTCGACTGCGACGCCTTCTATGCCGCCATCGAGAAGCGCGACGACCCCTCCCTCGCCGACCGCCCGGTGATCATCGGCGGCCGGCGGCGCGGCGTCGTCTCGACGGCCTGCTACATCGCCCGGATCAGCGGCGTCCACTCGGCCATGCCGATGTACAAGGCGCTGGCGGCCTGCCCCGAGGCGGCAGTAATCCCGCCGAACATGGAGAAATATGCGCGCGTCGGGCGCGAGGTGCGCGCCCTCATGCTGGAACTCACGCCCCAGGTCGAGCCGCTCTCGATCGACGAGGCGTTCATGGATCTCTCCGGCACC
>JAEZEN010000289.1 GCA_023433185.1 Pseudomonadota bacterium
GTGGTGGGGACCGGATGGGGGAGGACGCTGCAGCAGATGACGCTGCGGCTTGCCGGCATCCGTGCGCCGGGGGTCCGCTTCATCAGTCTCATGGGCTCGCTGACCGCCAACTCGTCCTACAATCCCTTCGAGGTGGTCCACGCCTTCGCCCGCGCCACCGGGGGCGAGGGCTTCGTCCTCCCGGTACCGTTCATTGCCGACAGTCCGTCCGACCGCGACGTGCTGCTCTCGCAGCGCACCGTGCAGCAGGCGCTCGAGATCGCGCGGGCGACGACGGTCGCATACATATCGATCGGCGAACTGACGGAAGAATCGCTGCTCCGCCAGCAAGGCATGATCTCGGCCGGAGAACTCGTGGCCCTCCGCTCGGCGGGCGCCGTCGGCGACACCAACGGCATCTTCTTCGACGATGCAGGAGACGCCGTCGCGCACCCGATGAACGCCCGCACGATCGCGCTCGGCTTCGACGATCTGCGGGCGGCCAACGTCGTCGCGCTCGTCGCGGGCGTCGCCAAGGCCCGCGCGGCATGCGCCTTCCTGCGGAGCGGGATCGCCAAGGGACTGATCGTCGACGGCGACACCGGCCTCCGCATTCTCGAGCAGTCCTGAGCGTGCCTCCCGGCGGGGCGCCGCAGAGAGGGGCGGTTGTCGGCCGACCTATTCCAGGCCCACCACGCCCGCCTCCCAGCCGAGGATGGCGCGCTTCCGGGTGAGCCCCCAGTGATAGCCGCAGAGGCCGCCGCCCTTGCCGAGCACGCGATGGCACGGCACCACGAACGAGATCGGGTTCTTGCCGACCGCCGCGCCGACCGCCCGTGCCGCCGACGGCTTGCCGATATGGGCGGCGATGTCGGAATAGGTGGTGGCGCGGCCGAGCGGCAGGCGGAGCAGCGTCTCCCACACCCGGACTTCGAAGTCCGAACCGATCATGAAGATCCGGAGCGGCTGATCCGGGCGCCACGTGCCGCGGTCGAAGATGCGGCGGGCATAGGGCGCGGTCATGTCCCAGTCCTCGGCATAGTCTGCCTGCGGCCAGCGGGCCCGCATGTCGGCCAGCGCCCCGGCTTCCCTGCCCGCATCGGCGAAGGCCAGGCCCGCGAGGCCACGCTCGGTGATCATCACCAGCGCCATGCCGAACGGCGAGGGATGGAAGGCCCAGCGGATGACGAGTCCGGCGCCCCGCGCCTTGTAGTCGCCCGGGGTCATGGCGTCGTGCGTGATGAAGAGGTCGTGGAGCCGGCCCGGCCCCGACAGGCCGACCTCGTAGGTCGCATCGAGGACGGACGCCGAATCGGCGAGCAGCGAGCGGGCATGGTCGAGGGTGAGCGCCTGGACGAAGGCCTTGGGCGACAGCCCCGCCCAGCGCGTGAAGAGGCGCTGCAGCGACAGCGGCCGCATGCCGACGGCCTCGGCGATCTTCTCGAGCGAGGGCTGGTCGCGCCAGTGCTGCGAGATGTACTCCACGGCACGGCGGACATGGTCGTAGTCGCTCTCGGCCGCGTTCATGGGCAGCGCCACGGGCGTCGGCGTTTCGAAGGCGGCGGCAAGCGACATGGCGATCCTCGACGTTGGAAGTGGGCGACGATCACGACTTAGGCGCGCAGCCGGCCTGTCTCCACCCGATTCTTGCACGCATGGCCCTGGTACCGGGCGTCACGGCGAAGCCGGCATGGCCCGCGTCCGGGCCAGCGCAGAAGACAGGGCTTGGGCGAAGGATTCCCGCTCCCAGGGGCCGAGGAAACCGGCGATGTCGAGCCGCCTGCCGTGCGAGGCGATCGTCACCCGCGTCACTCCCGCCTCGGGATGGCGCTCGACCTCGATGCGGGCCCAATAGGGGTTGAAGTCCGATTCGGTCGTCCTGCCGCGCGCCGAGGTGCTCGTCACCGTCATCCGGTCACGGAAGACGCGGATCTCCTCGAAGGCCCGCGCCTGCCGGTAGTTGAGGCGGAAGGCGAGCTGGACGAGGAGGATGTCGAGGCCGAAGAAGCCGACCACCGGCCAGGCGCCCATCGACCAGAAGGCGAGGCCGGCGGTGAACGAGCAGGCGACAAGCGCCAGCATGACCAGCATGAAGCCCCGCGCACTGAGCGAACGGTGGGGCCGGAGCGTCGCCGCGAAGATCGGCGGCTCGGGTGGCTTGTCGGTCTCCATGACCGGTGAGTATACGGCAGAATGCGGCACTGGCGGGAGGGGCCCGCCGCGAGGCAGAGTGCCGCGATCGGACGGCAGCGCGGGGAGCTCGGGACCATGGACGAAGGCCGGCATGCAGGCCCGGGTCGGATCGGCGGCAATGGGCGCGCCGCCGTGCAGGCGGGCGCCTGAGCGTGGCCGGCGCAACGTCGCGGGTGCGGAAACCGAAGCGCATGACTCGAGCCGAGGTCGGCGAGATGTTCGCGCGCTTCGCCGCGGCGATGCCCGATCCCCACACCGAACTCACCTATTCCGACCCCTTCACCCTGCTGGTCGCCGTCGTGCTCTCGGCGCAGGCGACCGATGCGAGCGTCAACAAGGCGACGCCGGCCCTCTTCGCGCGCGCGCCGACGCCGGCGGCGATGGCGGCGCTCGGCGTCGACGAGGTCGAGGGCCTGATCAGGACGATCGGCCTCTATCGCACCAAAGCGCGGAACGTCGTGGCGCTGTCGCGCCGGCTGGTGGAGGAGTTCGGCGGCGTGGTGCCCCGCTCCCGCGACGTGCTCGAGACGCTCCCCGGCGTCGGGCGGAAGACCGCCAATGTCGTCCTCAATGTCGCCTTCGGCGAGCCGACCATCGCCGTCGACACCCACATCTTCCGGGTCTCGAACCGCACCGGCCTCGCCCCCGGCCGCGACCCGCTGGCGGTGGAACTCGCCCTCGAGAAGGCGGTGCCGGCGGAGTACAAGCTCCACGCCCACCACTGGCTGATCCTCCACGGTCGCTACACCTGTATGGCCCGCAAGCCCGCCTGCGAGCGCTGCCTCGTCAACGACCTGTGCAAGTGGCCGGAGAAGGGGGTGGTGTGAGCGTGGGCCTCACAGCCCCCAAACCGTCTCCCCCAACTTGTGCTTGTCGATCGCCGCGAGCGAGGGCGTGACGCCGAGGCCGGGGCCCGTCGGCACCATCACGTAGGGCGGCGCGAAGGCAAGCGGCGTCTCGAGCAGGTCGTGCGAGCGGATCATCCGGCCGAAGATGTCCGAGGGCCAGATGCAGCTCCGCGCCGCCGCCGCCGAGTGGACATACATCGCCTCGAGGATGCCGAGGTCCACTTCCGAACCGTGCCAGCAGTTGAGGTTGGCGGCATGGGCGATGGCGTCGAGGTCGCGGAACCGCGCCAGGCCGCAGTTGAAGTTGAAGCCGTCGACCGCGCCGTGGGCGAGCGCGCTGATCGCCTCGTAGGGCCGCTGGCCGAGATAGACGTAGGGGAGCGCGACGTGGAGGACGACCGGCGTCGCGGTAAACGACCGCAGCCGCGCGTAGTCCTGCAGCATCCAGCGCGGGATCGGGTCCTCGATGAGGAGAAGGTTGCCGATCGCGTCGAGTTCGCGGAGCCGGCGGCGCGCCTCGCCGGCGTTCTCCCAGCGCTGGTTGGGGTCGATGATGACCCACATGCCCGGCGCCGCCGCCCTGATCGCCCGGCACCAGCCGACGACGTCGTCGTCGAGCCCCGCCTTGAGCTTGATGCAGTCGTAGCCCTCGGCCTGGAAACGCGCCGCGAGGGCGCCCATCTCGTCGACCTCGCGCCAGCTCGACCAGGCGCCGACCTTGACCCGGTCGCGGACCGCGCCACCGAGAAGCGCATGGATCGGCACGCCGAGCGACCTGGCGCGCGCGTCCCAGATCGCGCATTCGAAGCCGTCATATTCGCGGGACAGGGGAACCGGCAGGTCCTGGAGGACGAGGTCGTCCAGCGAGCGACCGAGAAGCCCGTCGACGACGCCCTTCACCGTCACCCAGTTGTGGTCACGGTAGAACTCTCCCCAGCCGACCGTGCCGTCGGCGAGCGTCATCCGGAGGATGAGCTTGGGCAGTTCGTCGAACTGCACCGACCAGCCGGCGGCGCCTGCGACCGGCAGCATGTGCAGCGGCTTGTGGTGGCCGGGCGTGTTCACCGCGCCGGGATGAGCCGGCACGATCACTTCGTCGAAATGGAAGGAGACGATGGTCTTCGGGGCGTGGCGCATGGCGGAGACTTCGCGGCTCGAGCGATGGGAGGCACCCGACGGCCGGGCTGCCTCCTTGTCGCGCGCTCCTCGTTGGCAAGCAACGGCGACGGCGCCCGCGATGCCACCGCGTAGAACAGAACCCGGCCGGCCAGGTAGATGAGGATGAGCGACCCCGGGGTCCACAGCATGGCGCGGAGGTCATGGGTCTGCGCCGACAGGTAGGCGGCGAAATGGAGAAGCCGCGTCACGACGTAGCCGTAGAGCAGAATCTGGGCGAGGAGCAGCGACGGCTCCGTGAACAGGAACAGGAGCCCCGCGACCAGGAAGTAAGGAAGGCTCTCGAGGTCGTTCAGCTGGATGCGGCGGATGCGCTCGACCCGGTCGTTGGGTGCGAGCTGGTCGGGGCTCGGGTTGGGATTGAACGGCGTCTTGCGGATGTCCTCGGGCGAACGGAAGCCGCCATTGGCGCCCATCATCCGCACGACGGTCAGCCAGGACATGGCGACGGCCTTCAGGATCATGATCGCGGCGGCAACGGCGTAGGTGGCGAAAAGCGGATTGCTCAGGCTCAGGTCGGTCATCGGACATTCCTCCCGGTTTCCGTAGCGCGTCAGCGGACGGGCGGCCTCCAGGCAAGCAGCCGCATCGCGTTGAGCGTGACCAGCACCGTCGCGCCGGTATCGGCGAGGATCGCAGGCCACAGGCCGGTGACGCCGGCGATGGTGGTGACGAGGAAGACCGCCTTCAGGCCGAGCGCCACGCCGATGTTCTGCCAGATGTTGCCGAGCGTCGCCCGCGACAGGGCGATCAGGCTGGCCACGTCGCCGACGCGGCCGTGAAGGCCCGCCGCGCCGCCCGTCTCGAGCGCCACGTCGGCGCCGCCCCCCATGGCGATGCCCACGTCGGCGGCGGCCAGCGCCGGGGCGTCGTTGATGCCGTCGCCGACCTTGGCGACCACCTGTCCCTGGGCCTGCAACTCTCCGACGATCCGCTTCTTGTCCCCGGGCAGGAGGCCGGCCCGCACCGGGATCCCGAGGTCGCGGCCAACGGCCTCGGCGGCGCGGGCATTGTCGCCGGTGAGCATCACGGTGCCGATCCCGGC
>JAEZEN010000493.1 GCA_023433185.1 Pseudomonadota bacterium
TGCGCCAATGCCGGCATCTTCCCGCAGGCCAAGATCGAGGAGATGTCGCCCGACCAGTGGGACGAGGTGCTCGACACCAACCTCAAGGGCACGTTCATCTCGGTGAAGGCCTGCCTGCCGGCCCTCAAGGCGAGCGGGGCGGGGCGGATCGTCGTCACCTCGTCGATCACCGGGCCGGTGACCGGCTATCCCGGCTGGACGCATTACGGCGCCTCGAAGGCGGGCCAGCTCGGTTTCCTCCACACCGCTTCGATCGAGCTCGCGAAATACGGCATCACGGTCAATGCGGTGCTGCCCGGCAACATCGTCACCGAGGGGCTGGAGGGTCTCGGCGCCGACTACCTCAAGACGATGGCTGCCTCGATCCCGCTCAAGCGGCTCGGCTCGGTCGAGGACATCGGCTACGCGGCGTTGTTCCTCGCCTCGAAGGAAGCCGGCTACATCACCGGCCAGACCATCATCGTCGACGGCGGCCAGATCCTGCCGGAATCGCTCGAGGCGCTCAACGCGTAGGGGTGGCGCTGGAAGGAGGGGCTGGCCGACCGGCGGATCACTCCGCCCCACGGCACGGCGGGCGGACGGGGATTCGGCCGATGCCCTGCCGCTCAGCGTTCAATCGAGAAGCAGGTCCGACAGGGACGTCACCTTCGATGTCAGGAGAAGACAGTGCTTCTCGTTCGCGCGGTCGAACTGGTCCATCGTGTCCGTGACGAAGCGCGGTCCGAGGATTGCCGAGAGCTCCTCCGAGGAGGCCATGAGCCGTTCGAGCGACTCGGCCGTCGCCGTCCTGGCGAGCATCTTCGCGTCGGCGAAGTTGAAGGCTCGGGCGGTTGCGCTGCGTCGGCGGGCGACGGAGCCGGCCAGTTCGGTCTGCGCCTCTCGCCAGCGGCGCACCACGTCGTCAAGATCGGCCGCGGTGCCCAGCTTGCGCTCTCCCTTCCATCGGGAGCTTGCAAGCAACTCCTTCGGCCACGGATCGCCTTCATACTTGAAGAAGTTGAGCTCCGGCGCCAGACGGTCGAGGACGTCGAACTCGGCCTTGCCGGTCCGGCGCTGTTCCCAGCTCAGCTTCCTTGAGGCGAGCAGCAGAGCGGGGGCGACGAGGGGTGACCAGGTCGGCCCGATCGCCTGAATCCGTTGCGCCCGCATGCCGAAGTGCGTGCGGTTGCGGAAGTACAGGTAGTGATTGTCGAGCTTCTCCACGGCCGTTTCGCCGGGCAGCGGCAGGATGCATTCGGACAACGCCGCGGCGGCGCGAACCCGGTGCGCGGTCGGATACTCGGGCAGCAGCCGTTCGAAGAGCACGTTCAGGGTCTCTTCCGGTCGGACTTCCGAAAGCGCGGGGCTTAGCCAGTTCGACCACACCGAGCGATAGATGCCACCGCTACCGCCGGTCAGCCTGATCGTCCTGCGGTCCGCTCCGCGGACAGACCAGGGCATGAGCGCCATCTTGTGGTACATCCCCATGTAGTAGGAGCGCCACTGGTTCAGCGCATCCTCGGGGGTCTCGGCAAACGCCGGTGGCCCGTCGGGGTCGCCTGTGTAGAACGGGGCCTTGTAGGCTTCGACGATCCTGAGCGCGCACTTCAGGTCGCGCGTCCCGGGGAGGTCCCGTGTCACGGTCGGCGTTTCGCCGGCGACGCCGAGATGGACCAGCGCGCCGAACACGACGCGCGAATCCCTTCCGCCGGAAAGGTCGGCCGAGACATTGTCGAACAGACCGGAGCCGCGGATCGCCGCGACGTTGCGGGCGATCTGGTGCGCCGCTTCCTCGATCAGGGCCTCGTAGGGGCGCTCCACGCCGCCGAAGGCTTCGGCGAGAACCGGCTTCTTGCGGACCTCCATCCGCCCCCCGGAGACCGCCAGATAGCTGTCCATTGGAACCAGGGAGACGCCGTCGATGGCGAGCCCGTGCGCATGACACTGCCGGAAGAACGCATGCTTCGACCATAGCGCCATGGCCGCGTAGTCGACGTTCAGTTTCCGCGGAATTTCCTCGCTTCTCAGGTGGACGACAAGCGCGTGGAGGCGGTTACTGACGATCTGGCCGCGCGGCCCGTCGTGGATGTAGAGGTGTTCGAGCCCGAGGAGGTCGGTGACGAAGAGGCGCTCACCGCCGGCGGACAATATGGCGGTGAAGTAGCCTGTACCCGACAGGATGTCGGGAATGGTGAGCCTGCCGCTCCGCAGAAGTGCGGTGAGCGCTTCGGCGGTCGCGAGAAGCTCGCTGCCGAACAAGCCGAGGCCCGAGAAATGGATGCAGGTCGGGTCGTTGCCGGGGGAGGCCCGATGAGAGGGGTCGGCCGGGTCGGCGACCGGGTACACGAAGTCGGAAAACGGCCAGGGCCGCGCCATCAGCTTCAGGCCGTCCGAGTGAATGCCGTCGTTGCTGGTCACCTGCGAGCCTCCGGCCGACCCATGCATCCAGATCCCGGAGTGCGTCGCCAAAGACGCATCGGGGAGACGTATCCTGCGTTCCCGCCAGAATATGAGGGCGGCCCGAGTTCGCCTTTGCTGGCGGGCGGGAGGACTGCCTTCGAGGGTCATCCGGGGGTCGAGTGGGCCGCCAGCACCCGTGCGGGGTTGCCGGCCCTCTCGAACCTGCCCGATGATGTCGTGTGCGACCGACCGAAGATCGGGGGCGCATGCGCCTTGCTAGTTCTTGTCCTTGTCGACCAGCTTGTTCGAGCCGATCCACGGCATCATGCCGCGGAGCGTCCGGCCGACGTCCTCGATGGGCAGCGCGTCGTTGTTGCGGCGGATCGCCTTGAACTTCGGCATGCCGGCCTTGTATTCGCGGATCCACTCGGAGGTGAAGGCGCCGGTCTGGATGTCCTTGAGCACGCGCTTCATCTCGGCGCGGGTCTCGTCGGTGATGATGCGCGGGCCGGTCATGTACTCGCCGAACTCGGCGGTGTTGGAGATCGAGTAGTTCATGTTGGCGATGCCGCCCTCGTAGATGAGGTCGACGATCAGCTTCACCTCGTGGAGGCACTCGAAGTAGGCCATCTCGGGGGCGTAGCCCGCCTCGACAAGGGTGTCGAAGCCGGCGCGGATCAGTTCGACCAGGCCGCCGCAGAGGACGGCCTGTTCGCCGAACAGGTCGGTCTCGCACTCTTCCTTGAAGGTCGTCTCGATGATGCCCGAGCGGCCTCCACCGATGGCCGACGCATAGGAGAGGGCGACGTCCTGGGCGTTGCCCGAGGCATCCTGGTGGATGGCGATGAGGCACGGCACGCCGCCGCCCTTCTGGTACTCGCCGCGCACGGTGTGGCCGGGACCCTTCGGGGCGACCATGACCACGTCGACGGTGTTCTTGGGTTCGATCAGGTTGTAGTGGATGTTGAGGCCGTGGGCGAAGGCGATGGCGGCGCCGTCGCGGATGTTGTCGGCGATGTTGTCCTTGTAGATGTCGGCCTGGAGTTCGTCGGGCGCGCACATCATGATGAAGTCGGCCCACTTGGCGGCGTCGGCGACCGACATCACCTTGAAGCCGGCCTTCTCGGCCTTGGCGGCCGAGGCCGAACCGGGGCGGAGCGCGATCGCCACGTCCTTAACGCCGGAATCGCGCATGTTCTGGGCGTGAGCATGGCCCTGGCTGCCATAGCCGACGATCGCGACCTTCTTGGCCTTGATCAGGTTCAGGTCGGCATCCCGGTCGTAATAGACGCGCATTGTCGTTTCCTTCTTGTATCCC